>DASXKG010000431.1:0-2046 GCA_036496965.1 Variovorax sp. | reverse complement strand
TTTCCGCATGCTGGGAAAAGATCGCGAAGTTCACGCCTTGGCCGTCCCAGGTGGCACCGAGCGGGTAGGGTCGGCCCGGCCACACGGCAGCCAGTGGGACGTAGGCGCGCTTGGTCATGGATGGGGTCGGTCGTCGGAGGTCGAACGGGCCGGCCATGCGCTGGCAGGGGGAGTCGCCACGGGCGCAAAGGGGTTCTCGCGGCGCAGCGGGTCACGCTCACGCTCGCGCGCGGCCGGCGGGGGCGCGGCGCGGCGTGCGCCGTTGCGCCCGCGCGGCCACCATTCCTCGATGCGGTCGGCGGCCCAGTCCTTGCCGGCCAGGCCGAAGGCCAGCGCCAGCGCGAACACCACGCCGCCGAGGATGATGAGAAAGCTCTGGCGCACGATGTCGCCGCCGACCTTGATCTGGTCCAGCGCGATCAGCACCACGAACAGCAAAATTGCGTACTGCGCCACCTTGCCCAGCAGCAGCGCGTCCTGCATGCCGACATTGCGTCCATAGGCGTTGACCGCGTCGGCGACGAATTTCGCGAAATACGCGCCGAAGGCCAGGATCAGCAGCGCCACGAACACATTCGGCACGAACCACATCACGCGGCCGATGAGGTCGGTCACATAGCTCAGGCCGAGACCATTGAAGGCGATCACCAGCGACGCGAGGATCACCAACCAGTAGGCCAGCGCGCCGAAGACCACCGTCGAATCCGACACCATGCCGCCCTGGCGCAGGAAATTGTCGATGCCCGCCCGCTCGGTCAGCACGTGGAAGTTGATGGCACGCATCCCGCGGATCACCGCGAATCGCACCACCTTCGCGATCAGCCAGCCCGCCACGAGCACCAAGGCCGCGAACACCAGGCGCGGAACGTAGGCCCCCACCTGGTAGAGGAAGGCGCGCAGGGGCTCCAGGTAGAAGGTCAGGTCCATGGCAGTCTCCAGGGTTGCGTGGGATGGCGCGGGTCCGGTGGATCAGCGCACTGCGTCGCGCTGGAGCAGCGCCAGGATGCCCTGCAGCGGAACCGGCACCCAGTCGACCCGGTTGCCCAGTTCGTAGCGCAGCTCGTAGAAGGCCTTCTCCAACTCGAAGAACTCCAGCAATTGGGGGTCCAGCGGATTGCCGTCCGGCGCCAGCGCCCCGGCATAGCCGTCCAGGAAGGCCTTGCGCGTCTGCTGCTCCCAGTCGCGGGCCACGGCGTCCAGGCGGGCCAGTTCGTCGACGTTCTGTGCCGTCCGGCGCAACGCCGTCCAGCGTGCATAGTTGAACGAGCGCAGCATGCCGGCGACGTCGCGCAGCGGCGACTGCTTGCTGCGCCGCTCTTCGATGGAACGGGCGGGCTCGCCCTCGAAATCGATGATCACGAAGTCGTTGCGCGCCAGCAGCACCTGGCCCAGGTGGTAGTCGCCATGGAAGCGCGTGCGCCAGCCGGACTTGCCCTCGACCTGCAGGCGGTCGATGAAGGCATCGAGCTCGCCCGCCTGCGCCAGCAGCCGGGTGGCGTCCTCGCGGGCCGCGGGCGTGAGGCCGGCCAGGCTCTCGCGCAGCCGCGCCAACGTGGCCCGGCCCTCCGCGTGCACCGTGTCGCGCAGGGTGCGCAGGTCGGCTTCGGTCATCGGCACCGGTTCGAAGGCCGGATTGCCTGTGCGCCGCGCCAGCGCGTTGTGCAGCTCGGCGGTGCGGCGGCCCAGCGTCCCGATCACGGCCAGGAAGGCACCGTGCGGATGGGCCGCCGGGCTGCCGTTGCCGGTGAGCGTCTCGGCCAGCACGCGCTCCAGGTAGGACAGCGTGTGGGCCCAGCCGTCGCCCTGGTTCGGCACGTAGGCCTGCAGCAGGGCGAGGGTGAACACCGTGCCGTTGTCCCCCAGGTATTCGATGGCGCCGGCCACCGGCACGCCGTGCAGGAAGCCGGCTTCCTCGGTGAGGAAGCGGCCCATCTCGAGCTCGGCAATGGCCTCCAGCACCAGCTCGCGGCCCAGCGAGGTGGGACTGAAGTGAATCTTGCCGTGGGCGGTGGGCAGGGCGGTGTCGTTCACGATGGCGGCGACCAC
>DASXKG010000430.1:0-3221 GCA_036496965.1 Variovorax sp. | reverse complement strand
AACGGGCCCGGCATGTCGTCTCATCGCTCCCATCGCAGCAGCCACAGCGGCTTCGTCCATCCGCGTTCGAGCGAGATCACGCCGCTCGCCGCCTACGAAGGGCGCCGGCAGATGCTGCGGATGCTCGCGGCAGGCACGCTGGTGGCCTCCGGGGCCGCAGGCGAGGCCCTGGCCCAAGCGCCGGCGCCCGGCAAGCTGGCGCCGCTGCCGGGGGCGAAGTCCCTGGTCCCCGGCGCGCAGACGACGGACAAGCTGAGCGACTACAAGGACGTCACCAGCTACAACAACTACTACGAGTTCGGTACCGACAAGGCCGACCCGGCCAGGAATGCGGGCACGCTCAAGACCCGCCCCTGGGCGGTGGAGGTCGAAGGCCTGGTGAACAAGCCGGGCAAGTTCGCCATCGAGGACCTGATCAAGCTCAGCGCCCAGGAAGAGCGCATCTACCGCATGCGCTGCGTCGAGGGCTGGTCGATGGTGATTCCCTGGGTCGGCTATTCGTTGTCCGAACTGATCAAGAAGGTCGAGCCGCAGGGCAATGCCAGGTATGTGGAGTTCCTGACGCTGGCCGACCCCAAGACCATGCCCTTCGTCGGCTCGAACGTGCTCGACTGGCCCTACACCGAGGGCCTGCGCATGGACGAGGCCATGCATCCGCTGACCCTGCTCGGCTTCGGCATGTACGGCGAGGTGCTGCCGAACCAGAACGGTGCGCCGGTGCGCATCGTGGTGCCCTGGAAGTACGGCTTCAAGAGCGCCAAGTCGATCGTCAAGATCCGCTTCGTCGAGAAGGAGCCTCCCACGGCCTGGAACCGCGCGGCGGCGCAGGAATACGGCTTCTATTCGAACGTGAACCCGAACGTCGACCACCCGCGCTGGAGCCAGGCCACCGAGCGCCGCATCGGCGATGGCGGCGGCCTCTTCGCCAAGCGCCTGAAGACGCAGATGTTCAACGGCTACGAGGCGCAGGTGGGCCAGCTCTACGCCGGCATGGACCTGAAGAAGTTCTACTGAATGGCCCCCACGCTCCCCACTTCGTGTGGTTCGCTGGACGAGTCGCCGCGAGACGCGGCGGCCCTTCCGCCCGTCCAAGCGCGCGCAGGCGCGCTTGGAGCCGCGGGCGTCAGCCCCTCGGGGGCGCAGGCCGCCTTGGGGCGGCCCGGCGCCGGCCTGTAAGCGGCCTGCTGTGAACAAGCTCCTCATGCACCCGGCCGCCAAGCCGGTGCTGTTCGTGTTGTGCCTGTTGCCCTTCGCGCGGCTGGTCTACGGCGCCATGACCGACGGCCTCGGCGCCAACCCGGCGGAGTTCCTGATCCGGGCCACGGGCGACTGGACGCTGCGCTTCGTCTGCATCGTGCTGGCCGTCACGCCGCTGCGCGTCCTCACCCAGACGCCGGCGCTGGCGCGCTATCGCCGCATGCTCGGCCTCTTCGCCTATTTCTATGTACTGGTCCATCTGCTGAGCTACAGCGGCTTCGACATGGACTTCGACGTGCAGGACATTGCCAAGGACATCGCCAAGCGGCCCTTCATCCTGGTCGGCTTCGCGGCCTTCGTGCTGCTCACGCCGCTGGCGGCGACCTCGTTCAACCGGGCCATCCGGGCGCTGGGTGCCCGGCGCTGGCAGCTGCTGCACCGGCTGGTCTACCTGGTCGCCGGGCTCGGCCTCTTGCACTTCTTCTGGATGCGCGCGGGCAAGCACAATTTCAATGAAGTGTTCGTCTACATGGGCATCGTCGCCCTGCTGCTGGGCTGGCGGGTGGTGAATGCGCTGGGCCGAAGGAAGATCGTGCCGCCGCCGGCGCGCGATCCGCTTCAGTCGCCGAAGCGTTCGCTGCGCAACTGATCGTCGATCGACTCGCGGCGCCGGATCAGTGTGGCCTGCGTGCCGCTGACCAGCACTTCGGCCGCGCGCCCGCGCGTGTTGTAGTTGCTGGCCATGGCCATGCAATAGGCGCCCGCGGACAGCACGGCCAGGCGGTCGCCCGCGGCGACCCGCAAGGCGCGGTCGCGGCCGATCCAGTCGCCGCTTTCGCACACCGGACCGACCACGTCGTAGGTCGCGGGCTCACCCGGGCCCTCGACCAAGGGGACGATCTGGTGGAAGGCCTGGTACATCGCCGGGCGCGGCAGGTCGTTCATGGCCGCATCGACGATGCAGAAGTTCTTCTCTTCGCCGGGCTTGAGATAGAGCACCTCGGTCAGGCAGACGCCGGCGTTGCCGACCAGCGAGCGTCCCGGCTCGACGATGATCCGGCGCCGGCCGAATCCGCGCGCGTCCAGCCGCGCCAGCAGCTGCTGCCAGAGCGCATCGGCCGCAGGCGGCGTCTCGCCGCCATAGTCGATGCCCAGGCCGCCGCCGAAATCCAGATGGTGCAGGGCGATGCCGGCCTTCTCGATCGCCTCGACCAGGTCGAGCACGCGATCCAGGGCCTCGAGGTAGGGCGCGGCCTCCGTGATCTGCGAGCCGATGTGGCAGTCGATGCCCACCACCTCGAGGCCGGCGAGCGCGGCCGCGTGCCGGTAGATCGCCAGCGCACGATGGTGGGCAACCCCGAACTTGTTGCCCTTGAGCCCGGTCGAGATGTAGGGATGCGTCATCGGATCGACGTCGGGGTTGATTCGGATGCTCACCGCCGCGCGTCGGCCGTGCGCCACTGCGACCGCGTTCAGCACGTCGAGCTCGGCTTCGCTCTCGACGTTGAAGCAGCCGATACCCGCTCCGAGGGCATCGCCCATTTCGGCGCGCGTCTTGCCGACGCCGGAGAAGATCACCTTGGCCGGATCGGCGCCGGCCGCCAGCACGCGCACCAGCTCGCCGCCCGAGACGATGTCGAAGCCGCAGCCGGCCTCGGCGAAGACGCGCAGCACGCCGAGCGAGGAATTGGCCTTGATTGCATAGCAGACCATGGCGTCGCGGCCTTCGAAGCCGCGCTGGTAGGCGGCCAGTGCATCCAGCATCCATTGCTTCGAATAGACGAACAGCGGTGTGCCATGTTCCAGCGCGAGCGCCGCGAGCGGCAGTCCTTCGACATGCAGGGCGCCGTCCCGGCGCGCGATATGGGGATGGCCGGGAAGCTGCGTGACAGCGGGCTTCACTTGGCCGCCCCCGCGGGCGCCGGGGCGCTGGCCGCCGGCGCACTGCCGGGCGCCGCCGGTGCGGGTGCAGGTGCAGGTGCGGGGGATTGGGTGAGCGAATCGGGCAGCACGAAACTCGGCAG
>DASXKG010000429.1:0-1936 GCA_036496965.1 Variovorax sp. | reverse complement strand
GCCGCCTGCCACGAAGCCCCACACCTGCAGCGGTTTTCGCCCGAACTTGTCGATGATGAACCACGACATCAGGATCGAGGGCGGGATCACGAAGATCAGCTCGGTCAGGATCTGGTAGATCGAGCCGGGGATGCCGAGGTTCTGGGCGATAATGTCCGGCCCGAACAGGATCGCCGCGTAGACCACCAGGTCGTAGAGCATCCAGAGCAGCGCGCCGGCGAAGATGTGGCCGGCATGCAGGCGGAATACCTGCCAGAACGGGCGCGTGTCGATGGCGGGCGGCGGCGCGCTGGCGACGCCGGCAGCCTCGACCATGGCCGCCTGCGCGGCCTGCTGGTCGGCCGCCACGCGCGCCAGGTAGCGGGCCGACTCCGGCATGCGGCGGCGGAAGTACATGACGCCCAGCGCCGGGATCGCGCCGCCGGCCAGCACCAGCTTCCAGACCAGATCCGGCGGCACGTGGAAGGAGTCGAGCAGCAGCTTGAAGAGCGCCGCCGTCAGCGCGCCGATCGGCCACATGGTGCCGAAGCCCAGCCCGATCGCCTTGCCGCGGTCCTTGCGGTTGGCGTGCTCGGCCATGATGGTCGGCGACAGCACGTAGTCGGCGCCGACGCCGATCCCGAGCACGAAGCGGCAGGCGATCAGCAGCCACACCGTCGGCATGAACGCCTGCGCCAGCGCGGCGACCCCGAGGATCAGCGCGTCGATGCCGTAAAAGCGCTTGCGGCCCCGCTGCGCCAGCATGCCGAACAACAGCGCGCCGAGCATCGAGCCGATCAGCGCGGTGGCGGCGAGCCAGCCCTTCAGCCACGGAATGTCGCCGCCGTGGATGTGGAAGCTGGCCAGCACCGACGTCAGCACCAGGCTGATCGACGAGATGTCGTAGCCGTCGCAGAAGACGCCGAGGCCGGTAACCAGGATGGCGCGCCAGTGGAAGGCGCTGAACTTTTGCTCGTCGAGCACCGCGTAGTGCGTGTCGGCCATGAAACCCCCGGCGGCTTGCAGCCTCGATGCATAGGCGATCCAGCGCGCTTCCCGCCAGAGCGTCGCAAAACATTCACGGCCGCGCCGAGTCGCAAAGCAAGCTCAGCCGCCGGCCGAGGGGCTGCCGCAGCCCTCGGAACGGGGCGCCGCCACCCGGTCCTAGCTAGGCTTCGGCCTCCGCCACGGCGCCGAAGGTCTTGCCCTTGCGCTCCGGGCCGAGCCAGGCGACCAGCGACAGCACCACGGCGACCACCGCGCAGACGAGCGCCAGCGCCAGGCCGTAGTTGCCGTTGTGCGACTTCACCAGGGCGGTCTGGATGGTGACGTTCACCGCCGCGAAGAGGTTGCCGAGCTGGTAGGCGAAGCCGGGGAATGCGCCGCGCGCACCCTCCGGCGACAGCTCGTTGAGGTGCGCGGGCACGACCGCCCAGGCCCCCTGCACGGCGATCTGGATCAGGAAGGCGCCGGCCGCCAGCATCACCGGCGTGGTCGAGAACGCCCAGAGCGGAATGATCGGCAGCGACAGGAGGGCGGCGGTGACGATCGCGCGACGCCGGCCGACGCGCTCCGACAGCGGTCCGAAGATCACCCCGCCCACCATGGCGCCGAGGTTCAGGCAGATGGTCAGCGTGGTGACGATCCAGGCCGGGAAGCCGTGCTGGCGCTGCAGAAATTGCGGGTAGAGGTCCTGGGTGCCGTGGCTGAAGAAGTTGAAGCAGGTCATCAGCACGACGGCGTAGGCCAGCACGCCCCAGTGCCCCTTCAGGGCGTGGAACAGGTTGGGGCGGTGCGCGCCGGCCGCCTTCGCCTGCGTCCAGGCTGGGCTCTCCTCGACGGTGCGCTCGATGTAGAGCACCACCAGCGCCGGCAGCACGCCCAGCGCCAGCAGCCAGCGCCAGCCGATCACCGGCAGGAACAGGTTGGCGATCGCCGCCAGGAAGTAGCCCATCGG
>DASXKG010000428.1:0-4034 GCA_036496965.1 Variovorax sp. | reverse complement strand
ATCGCGCTGATCAACCGCACGGAGAAGCAGCCGGCGCCCGAGGCGCTCGAGGCGGCGCTGCAGAACGACAATCCCCTGCTGGCCGACGCGGAGTGAAGGCCATGCTCGAGATCCTCCAGCGCGCCGCCCTGCAGAACGGGCTCGTCACCGCCTTCGCCGTGGTCGGGCTGATCACGCTGGTGTCGGTGCAGCTCTCGCGCCGCCTGACCTTCGGCCGGGTGCATGGATCGGCCATCGCCATCGTGATCGGCCTGGTGCTCGCCTACTGGGGCGGCACCCGGACCGGCGGCCACAAGGGCCTGGCCGACATGTCGCTGTTCAGCGGCATCGGCCTGATGGGCGGGGCGATGCTGCGCGATTTCGCGATCGTCGCCACCGCCTTCGAAGTGCAGGTCACCGAGGCGCGCAAGGCGGGCCTGGTCGGGGTGGTCTCGCTGCTGCTCGGCACGCTGCTGCCTTTCATCGTCGGCGCCTCGATCGCCTGGAGCTTCGGCTATTCGGACGCGGTGAGCATGACCACCATCGGCGCCGGCGCCATCACCTACATCGTCGGCCCGGTCACCGGGGCGGCCATCGGCGCCAGCCCCGACGTGATGGCGCTCAGCATTGCCACCGGCCTGGTGAAGTCGATCATCGTGATGGTCGGCACGCCCATCGCCGCCCGCTTCCTGGGGCTCAAGACGCCGCGCTCGGCAATGGTCTTCGGCGGCTTGGCGGGGACGGTGAGCGGCGTTTCCGCCGGGCTGGCGGCCACCGACCGCAAGCTGGTGCCCTATGGCGCGCTGGTCGCCACCTTCCACACCGGACTGGGCTGCCTGCTGGGCCCTTCGGTCCTGTTTTTCGCCACCAGGGCCCTGGTGGGTTGAGGCACACATCATGGATCGCATGAACTGGAACACCAAGACGACCAATCGCGCCGAGCGGCTGGCCCGCGCCGACGCGGCCCTGGGGCCGCAGCGGCGGGGCAAGCAGGTGGCCACCGAGGCCATCGGCGCCCTGCTCGAAGCCGTGCTGGAGCCCGGCGACCGGGTCTGCCTGGAGGGCAACAACCAGAAGCAGGCCGATTTCCTGGCCCAGGCGCTGGTGCAGGTCGACACCCGGCGGGTGCACGGGCTGCACATGGTGCAGTCGGTGCTGGCGCTGCCCGAGCACCTGGACCTGTTCGAGAACGGCGTCGCGGCGCGCCTCGATTTCAGCTTTTCGGGGCCGCAGGGTGCCCGCCTGGCGCAGCTGGTGTCGGCCGGGCGCATCGAGATCGGCGCCATCCACACCTACCTGGAGCTGTTCGCGCGCTACTTCGTCGACCTCACGCCGCGCGTGGCCCTGGTCGCCGCCCAGGCGGCGGATGCCGAAGGCAATCTCTACACCGGCCCCAACACCGAGGACACGCCGGCCATCGTCGAGGCCACCGCCTTCTCGGGCGGCATCGTCATCGCCCAGGTCAACGAGCTGGTGGACGGCCGCACGACGACGCTGCCGCGCATCGACATCCCGGCCGACTGGGTGAGCTTCGTGGTGCAGGCGCCGCGGCCGAACTTCATCGAACCGCTGTTCACCCGCGACCCGGCGCAGATCAGCGAGATCCAGGTGCTGATGGCGATGATGGCCATCAAGGGCATCTATGCCGAGTACGGGGTGCAGCGCCTGAACCACGGCATCGGCTTCGACACCGCGGCGATCGAGCTGCTGCTGCCCACCTACGCCGAATCGCTGGGCCTGAAGGGCAAGATCTGCCGGCACTGGGCGCTCAACCCGCATCCGGCGCTGATCCCGGCCATCGAGGCGGGCTGGGTCGAGTCGGTGCACTCCTTCGGCTCCGAGCTGGGCATGGAAGCCTATGTGCGGGCCCGGCCCGACGTGTTCTTCACCGGCCCGGACGGCTCGCTGCGCAGCAACCGGGCCTTCTGCCAGGCGGCGGGCCACTATGCCTGCGACCTGTTCATCGGCTCGACCCTGCAGATCGACCTGGACGGCAACAGCTCGACCGCCACGCTGGGCCGCATCGCCGGCTTCGGCGGCGCGCCCAACATGGGCGCCGATGCCCGTGGCCGGCGCCACGTGAGCCCGGCCTGGCTCAAGGCCGGGCAACAGGCGCGCGCCGGCCGCCCCGGCGCCGCCGGCACGCCGCGCGGCCAGAAGCTGGTGGTGCAGATGGTCGAGACCTTCCGCGAGCACATGCAGCCGGCCTTCGTCGAGCGGCTGGATGCCTGGCAGCTGGCCGAGCAATCAGGCATGGCGCTGCCGCCGATCATGATCTACGGCGACGACGTGAGCCACATCCTGACCGAGGAAGGCATCGCCAACCTGCTCTTGTGCCGCAACGACGCCGAGCGCGAGCAGGCCATCCGCGGCGTGGCCGGCTACACGGCAGTCGGACTGGGCCGCGACCGGCGCGCGGTGGAGAACCTGCGCGACCGCGGCGTGATCCGCCGGCCCGAGGACCTCGGCATCGATCCGCGCGACGCCACGCGCAACCTGCTCGCCGCGCGCAGCATGCGCGACCTGGTGCGCGCCTCGGGGGGGCTCTACCAGCCGCCGGCGCGCTTTCGCAACTGGTAGCAAGGAGCCGACGACATGGACATTCCCGCAGGGCTCGAAACCCTCGAACTCTCGCTTCCCGGCACGCAGGCCGTGGGCGCCTTCGCGCCGGTGCTGGTCGGCGTGGTCGGCTCGGGCAATCTCGAGGTGCTGCTCGAGGCGGCCGCCGGCGACCGCTGCGAAGTGCACATCGACACCTCGGCGCGCGGCTTCGGCCCCATCTGGCAGGCGGTGCTGGACGATTTCCATGCCCGCCATCCGCTGGCCGGCGTCCGCATCTCGATCAACGACATGGGCGCCACGCCCGCGGTGGTGAGCCTGCGGCTCGACCAGGCGGTGGCCGAGCTGAAGGGGAGTCGGCCGTGAGCTTTGTCAGCTATGCCGAATGCTCGGCGCGCGAGCGGCTGGCGAAGCTGCTCGATGCGCACAGCTTCCACGAATGGCTGCCGCCCGCCGAGCGGCTGACCAGCCCGCACCTGGCGCAGTTGGGCGTGCCGTCGGCCTTCGACGACGGCGTGGCGATCGGCCGGGCCACGCTCGATGGCCACCCGGTGTTCGTGGCCGCGCAGGAAGGCGCCTTCATGGGCGGCGGCGTCGGCGAGGTGCATGGCGCCAAGCTGGTCGGGCTGCTGCAGCGCGCCCTGCGCGACCGGCCGGCCGCCGTGCTGCTGCTGGCCGAGTCCGGCGGCGTGCGCCTGCACGAGGCCAATGCGGGGCTGATCGCGGTCTCCGAGGTGATGCGCGCGGTGCTCGATGTGCGCGCGGCCGGCATCCCGGTGCTCGTGCTGATCGGCGGCGCCAACGGCTGCTTCGGCGGCATGGGCATCGTCGCGCGCTGCGCCGACCACATCGTGATGAGCGACGTCGGCCGCCTGGCCATGTCCGGGCCCGAGGTGATCGAGGCCTCGAACGGCGTGGAGGAATTCGATTCGCGCGACCGGGCACTGGTCTGGCGCACCACCGGCGGCAAGCACCGCTGGCTGACCGGCGATTGCGACGCCCTGGTCGAGGACGATGTGCAGGCCTTTCGCGCGGCCGCCATCGCCGGGCTGGCCGGGGCCCGCGCCGTGACCCTGGAAAGGCTCGAGCAAGAGCATGCCCTGCTCGCCGCGCGCCTGGACGCGCTGCCGGCCGCAGCGAGCGGCGAAGACGACGCGCTGGCCCTGTGGCGCCGCCTGGGCGTGCCCGACCCGGCGCGCGTGCCCGAGCTGGACGTGGCGGCCCTGCAGGCCCTGCGGCCGCTTTGAGGAGAACCCGGATGGAATGGAACACCCTGGCCACCCGCCTGTTCGGTGCCGCGCATGGCATCGAAGCGGACGGCGACCTGCTGCAAGGCACGGCGCAATTCGACGGACGGCCGATCGCCGTGGTCGGCACCACGAACCACGCGCCGATCGGCGTCGCGCTGGCGCTGGCCCAGGCCCGCATGGTGCTGGACACGGTGCGCGAGCACCCCGGCCGGCCGATCCTGCTCTTGATCGATACCCAGGGCCAGC
>DASXKG010000427.1:0-1646 GCA_036496965.1 Variovorax sp. | reverse complement strand
TTCATCACCAAGATGCGCGACCGTGGCGTCGAGGTGCTGGAAATGCACAACCTGCTGGCCGAGACCGTGGCGGTGGCCGAGGGCAAGAAATGGATCCTCGACAATCAGGTGGTCCCGAATCAGGTCGGGCTGGGCTTCATCGACGAACTCAGGAGCTATCTCGAAGGGCTGGACAACCGCAGGCTGGCCGAGACGCTGATTGGCGGGCTGTCGACCCACGACTTTCCGGAAGCGCACGGCGGCAAGGCGCTGGCGATGGTGCGCGAGGCCGCCGGCACGACGGAGTATCTGCTGCCGCCATTGCCGAATACCCTGTACACGCGCGACACCACCTGCTGGATCTACGGCGGCGTGACGCTCAATGCGCTGTACTGGCCGGCGCGCCATGAGGAGACCATCCTCACGGCCGCGATCTACCGGTTCCATCCGGACTTTGCCGGCAAGGTCAACGTGTGGTGGGGCGACCCGACCGAGGATCACGGGCTGGCGACGCTGGAAGGCGGCGACGTGATGCCGATCGGCAAGGGCGTGGTGCTGATCGGCATGAGCGAGCGTACGTCGCGCCAGGCCATCAGCCAGCTTGCCGCGACGCTGTTCAGGAAAGGCGCGGCCGAGCGGGTGATCGTGGCGGCGATGCCGAAGATCCGTGCGGCGATGCACCTGGACACGGTGTTCACCTTCGCCGACCGCGACTGCGTGCTGCTGGCGCCGGACTTCATGAACCAGACGCGCACGTTCTCGTATCGCCCGAGCAGCCATCCGAGCGGGGTGGAACTGCACAAGGAAGAAAAGCCCTTCGTCGATGTGGTGGCCGAAGCGCTGGGGTTAAAGAAGCTGCGCGTGGTCGAGGCGGGCGGCAGCGACTATCAGCGAGAGCGCACGCAGTGGGACAGTGGTGCGAACCTGGTGTGCGCATCGCCGGGGGTGGTGTTCGCGTACGACCGCAACACGTACACGAACACGCTGCTGCGCAAGGAAGGCATCGAAGTCGTGACGATCGTCGGTGCGGAACTGGGGCGCGGACGTGGCGGCGGCCACTGCATGACCTGTCCGATCGTGCGTGACGCGGTGGATTACTAGCGCTCAAGAGTACCGACAGTCGCGAAGCCGGGCACGCAGGCGTCGTCATATCGCGCATACGCGAGGTAGGATTAACCATAGCGAGGGGCCTGAATGACCGCTCACGAAAGCTGCCCTGCAGTGCGGTCCTGCGTGCTGCACGAGGTAAAGCGACCGGCGCGCCGTTCGCGGATAGTCGTCGTTCTGGCACTCGGGTTACTGGGTGCGTGTGGCCGACACCAGGAGGCCGCGACCGAAACCGGGCCGCGCATGGTGCAACTGGTGCCTGTTACGCAGGAAGGGGCAAACGAACTTCGGGAGTTCACCGGCCGCGTCGAGCAGACCAGCATTTCGTCGCTTGCCTTCGAGGTGTCCGGGCGTGTCGTCCAGATCGCCGTGCTCGACGGGGCACGCGTGCGCAAGGGGCAACTGATCGCGAGAATCGATCCGGAACCCTTTGAACTGCAGGTGCGCCGCGCCGAGGCGCAGTACAACCAGCTCGCCGATGACCTCAAACGCAAGGCGGTGCTGCACAACGAAAGCATCCTCTCGGGTGGCGCATTCGACCAGTTGAAGGCTGCGGTGGA
>DASXKG010000426.1:0-3516 GCA_036496965.1 Variovorax sp. | reverse complement strand
ATCGGCCGTGACCCCGGACACCTGCTGCGCGTTCAGCGCCAGATCGTCGCCCAGTACGCCGGCGGTCTTCTTGGCCGCCAGCTTGGTCAGCAGTGCGACGTCGTCGAGGACGGTGGCGATGTCATCGAGCAACAGGAGCAGGCTGGCGGCCATGACGGCGCGAGCGTCAGACCGGCCGCTTGAGGCGGATTTCCTCGATCTTGACGCCGCCGAGCGCGGTCGTCTTGGCAGTCTTCATCTCGCGCTTGAAGCCCGCCAGTTCGTGAAAGCGCATCGCACGGTCGTTGCGCAGCGGAATCCACACGGTGACCAGCGTGCAGCCCTCTTCCTCGAGGCCGTCGCGCGCGGCGTCCCAGAGGGCGACGCCGACGCCTCGGCCCCAATGCTCGGGCTTGACGTAGATCGCCCAGATCTCGCCCGTGGTCGACGGCGTCTTGGCATCGCGCGAGCGGTCGAAGCCGACGAAGCCGACGATCTCGCCGTCGAGCACCGCCACTTGCACCTGGGGCTCGCTGAATTCGATGGCTTCGCGCCACTTGGCTTCGCGCGTGCCGGGCGCGAGAGCGCGCAACTGATCGTCGGGCAGGATGCCCTGGTAGGCGGCCTTGGCGGCGGCGGCGTGGACTTCGGCGATGGCCTTGGCATCGCCCATGGCGGCGGGGCGGACTTCGTAATCGGACATGAATGAATGCAGGAAACGAGCGTTGAAGCCCGTATTGTCGCCGCGCCGCTAAACTGCCAGGTGCATTCGCATCTATTCGGAGAACCTCATGGCCAAGAGTCAGCAACGCAGCAACAAGGAAGCCAAGAAACCCAAGAAAGACAGCTCCCCGCCGAAGGCGCCGGCTGCAGGCGTCGAACCCGTGCGCACCCTCACCACGGCGGTCATCCCGCGCGGCAAGCTCAAGAACAAGTGACGGGCGACGCAGCGGTGCCGCAGCAGCAGCCGCACAACCCCCTGCACGGGCTCACGCTCGAAGCCATCGTCACCGCATTGGCGGCGCACTATGGCTGGCAGGGCCTGGGCGAACGCATTCCGCTGCGCTGCTTCACGAGCGAGCCGAGCATCGGCTCGAGCCTCAAGTTCCTGCGCAAGACTCCCTGGGCGCGGGCCAAGGTCGAGAGCCTGTACCTCTTCATGCTGCGCGATCAGCGCCGCCAGCGGGAGGCCGCGCCATGAAGGCACTGGTCCTGCCGCGCGGACTCCGCTTCGAGACCGCGCCCGGTGTGAGCCTGCTGGAGGCGGCGGACGCCTCCGGCATCGAGCTGCAGAGCTCCTGCCGCAACGGCACCTGCCGCAGCTGCATCTGCAAGCTGGTGGACGGCCGCATTCGCTATCGCATCGAATGGCCGGGCGTCAGCGCCGAGGAGAAAGCCGAAGGCTGGATCCTGCCCTGCGTCGCCGAACCGATGGGTGACGTGACGATCGAATCGCCACAGGCCGTTGCGGTGTTCTGAATCTTCAGGGCCGGGCCGCCACCGGCCTGGCGATGCGGTCCCGTTTCGCCAACCCCGGAAAGAGCCGCACCCAGGCGATCGCCACCAGCACGGTGCCGACGCCGCCCGCCACCACCGAGCCCACCGGCCCGAGCAGCGCCGCCGTGGCGCCGGACTCGAACTCGCCGAGCTGGTTGCTGGCGCCGATGAAGATCGAATTCACCGCGCTGACCCGGCCGCGCATCGGGTCGGGCGTCTCCAGTTGCACGAGCGTTTGCCGGATCACCACGTTCACCATGTCGGCACCGCCCGAGACCGCCAGCGCCACCAGCGAGACGGCGAAGTTGCGGGACAGGCCGAACACCACCATGCACACGCCGAACAGCGCCACCGCGGCCAGCAGCGTGCGGCCCACGCGGCGCTCCACCGGCCGCCGCGTGAGCACGATCGACATGCAGAGCGCGCCGACGGCCGGCGCGCCGCGCAACAGGCCGAGTCCCCAGGGTCCGGTGTGCAGGATGTCCTTGGCGTAGATCGGCAGCAGCGCGACGGCGCCGCCGAGCAGCACCGCGAACAGATCGAGCGAGACCGCACCGAGCACGGGCTTGTGGCGCCAGATGAAGTCGACGCCGGCCAGCACCGTCCTGACCGTCACCGGCTCGCGCACCGGCGGGGTGTAGACATAGCGCAGGCGCAGCACCAGCGTGCAGGCCAGCACGAACAGCGCCACCGACACGCCGTACACGGCCGCCATGCCGGCCACGAACAAGAACCCGCCAAGCGCCGGGCCGCCGATGATCGCGCCCTGCATCCCGGCCGAACTGAAGGCCATGGCCCGCGGCAGCATCAGCGGCGACACCAGCATCGGCGTGAGTGCCTGCTGGGCCGGCATCTGGAACGCGCGGACCGTGCCAAGCATCAGGGACAAGCCGAGCAGCAGGGCCCGGGAATCATGGCCGCCCCGGACCGCGAGCAGCAGCACCAGTCCGACCGCACCCTGCGCCGCGAAGCAGGCGCCCACGATGCGGCCGCGGTGGTGGCGGTCGACCACATGGCCGGCCAGCAAGGCGAGCAAGAGCGCCGGCACGAACTGGTAGAGGCCGACCAGGCCCAGGTCCCAGGCGCTGCGGGTGAGGTCGTACATGTGCCAGCCGATCGCGACCAGCAGCATCTGGCTCGCCGCGGTGCCGAACACCCGCGCCAGCCACAACTGCATGAATGGCCGCTCGCGCGTGAGATCTGAAAAACGGATGCGGTGGCCGGGGCCGGAAACAGCGGACATTGCGGCGAGGATAGCCGAGCGCGCCGCCCCTACACTGGCGCTGCCATGGGCGCGCTGCAACCGATCCACGAAGACGCCTTCCTGCTGGTGCTCGACAAACCCGCCGGCCTGCTGTGCGTGCCCGGCCGCGGGGACGACAAGCAGGACTGCCTGAGCGCACGCGCCGCACTGCAATGGCCCGATGCCCTGGTCGTGCATCGCCTCGACATGGCCACCAGCGGCCTGGTGCTGATGGCGCGCAATCCACGGATGCAGCGCACCCTGGGCGATGCCTTCGCTGCGCGCCAGGTGCACAAGGGCTACGAGGCGATCGTCGACGGCCTGCTGCCGCTCTCGCCCGACTGGTCGCTGATCGATGCGCCGCTGATCGCCGACTGGCCGCGTCGCCCGCTGCAGAAGATCGATGCCGCGGGCAAGCCGAGCCAGACCCGCTGGCGCGTCAAGCGGCAACTGCCCGAGCGCCACGCGAGCCACCTGTGGCTGGAACCGCTGACCGGCCGCAGCCATCAGTTGCGCGTGCACCTGCTGTCGATCGGCCATCCGATCCTGGGCGACACGCTCTATGCCGCAGCGGATGCCGCAGGCAAGGCGCCGCGACTGCTGCTGCACGCCACGATGCTCGAGTTGACGCATCCGGCCGATGGCCGACGGCTTCGCTTCGAGAGTGCCTTGCCTTTCAGTTAGGGCCTGCTGACGCTATTTCCGGGGTCGCGGGAAATAGCGTCAACAGGCCCTAGTCGCCGCGCACCACCAGCACCGGCACCTTGGCATCCTGCAGCACGCGCTGCGTGACGCTG
>DASXKG010000425.1:0-5884 GCA_036496965.1 Variovorax sp. | reverse complement strand
CAGCGCTGCGAGCAGGCCGGAACTCGACGCCGATCGCGCGCCCGGTCCGGCGCCGACCCCTGGGGGGCGGGCTACTTCGACGTCCGTTTGGCCTTGCGGCGCGCTATCGCCTTGGCCAGAGGTGTCTCTTGCGGCCGCCTTTGCGATGGCGGATCGTTGCGCACAGCGCGTTGGCCCGACTTGCGTCGCTCGGGCCAGGAAAGATCGTCATTGGCGATGGACATGGTCGCCTCCTGAATGCCATTGAACGCGATTTAAAGAAAGATCGCGAACATCAATTTACGCTCAGAGGCGGTGACGTGGGTTCAGAGACCATCCCGACGTCATGACAGCCATCGTCCATGACCGTGTCGGAGGCGCTCAGCTGAGCGCAGCCAGCAGGCGGGTGACGCCAATCCCTATCGCCGCCAGTGCATCGCCGGCGATCAGCCCACCGCCGAACAGCGATGCGCTGCTCATGTCCCGCGGCACATCGTGCTGTGCGGGCGCGCGTGCGGCCCACAGGCTGCCGGCAACGCCCCCCGCTGCGAACCACAACGATGTCGGCAGATTGACGAAGCCGCCGAACGACAGCGCATAGGGTGATGGCAGCAAGATGGCATCGACCACGAAGCTGCGCGGCCGCAGCCACTTTCGCAGCACCTCGATCGCCAGCCCGGCCGCAACGCCGGCGCCGATGGCGCTGTGCTGGAACGGCAGCTCATCGTTCAGGCCGCGCAGTATCCCGACGAACTTGTAGGTCATGGCCGAGCTCCAGCCGGCCGGCTGCTGGTCCGCCTTCAGCAGGGTCTGGTCCTGCAGCAGCACCGGGTAGGCCGCCATGAACAGTCGCGCGAACACCACCGCCAGCAGGGCGCCCATGACGATTCCCAGCACCTGGTAGCGGAACTGCGGCACGCGTGGCGTGCCCAGGCGCCAGCCGGTGGAGCGGTCCTGCTGCATGTCGCAGGCCACACTGGTCGCCACCAGCAGCACCGCACCGGCCATCAGGCCCACGCCGGGGTCGCGCAGGCCCAGGGCGGCAAGGATGACGACCGTCACGACAAAAGCCGAGGAGATCGGATTGGAGTCGCTGATGCCCACTGAAATGCCGTTGACCAGGGCGAAGAGAAAGACCAATGCCACGGCCACCGCCAGGTAGAAGACCGGCTGTCCCAGCAGCCAATGGCCGCAGGCCACCGTGGCGGCGGCCCAGAAAAGCACCCACAGCACGAGGCGCGTGCTGTTGACGCGCCGCCAGTCGTCTGTGGCCGGCGGCGGCGCATCGCGGGCAGCCTCGCGCCGCGCGCGCGGCAGGGCGCGCGCGAAGATCAGCGCCAGGTCCACCAGCGCCGCGCCGACGATCGTGCCGAGCGCGATCAGGAACATGATCTTGCGCGGCGGGTCGCCGGGCTGCAGCCAGCCGATCGAAACGAAGTGCGGCTTCAGTGCCACGCCGATCAACCCACCCACCACCGCGGGGACACCGATTCGGGCGCCGACCACCAGCCCCGCGCCGAAGGTGGATGCCGACAGTTCGACGGCGCCCAGCAGCGGCATGCCGGCCGCAGCCAGGCCCGCCAGCAAGCCGGTCGCCATGCCGCCTCCGAGCTGGCGCACCGAGCGCCGCAGCAGCCGGGCATCGGTCAGCGCCCGCAGGATGTTGGCGACCGCCAGCCCGGAAGGAAAGCCGAGGCGCATGCGGTCCACCAGCACCGGCGTATAGAGCATGCCCACGCCGACGCCGAGCATGCCGACGCAAGCCAGGTAGAGCGCCATCTGCCAGGGCGGCGGCTGAGGCAGCCCCATCCATGCCATGGCCTGCAACAGGACACCCAGGCCGCTCATGCTGGCGACCGAAGCGGCGGCGGTCTGGATGTAGTTGGCGCCGTGCCGCCCGGGCGCGCCGTAGCCTGCGGTGACAGCCGAGCCGAGCAGGCCTGCCAGCACCTGGCCGCCGACAAAGAAGCCCAGCGAAAAGTTCATGTAGGCCGCGGTCACGCCGGCCAGCGGGCCCAGCACGAACATTCCCGTGACCGCCAGCAGCAGGTGGTAGCGCCAACTGCCCTCGATGGGCAACCAATGCCAACGGGGGCCTTGGCGTGGAGCCATCGATGTCAATGGCTGCCGGTCGCCGCGTCGGCTGCGGCGCGTTCGCGCCGGGCCTGCGCATTCGGATGCAGCGGGCGCAGGTACTCGTGCAGCGCGAGCGCCGCCGCGCCCACAGCCGGCGTCCACGCCCCGTAACGGGGAACGCGAATCGCAGGCGGCGTCATCCCCGCGCTGTCCGCATAGCGCTGCACGGTCGCGATCGCATCGCGCAGGAATTCGGGATGCGCCTCGCACGATTTGCCGCCCACCACGATCGCCCGCGGCTCGAAGGTGACCCACAGGTTCTGCAACAGCACCCCCAGGAAGACGGCGGCTGCCCGCAGGTCCGGCGCCTGCCGGTCCAGGACCCGCGATCCGAGGAACGCCTCGGCACAACCGTTTCGACCGCACGAGCAGCGCGGCCCGTCGATCTGCAGCACGGTGTGGCCGATCTCGCCGGCCATGCCGCGTGCGCCGACGAACAGGCGATCGTTCAACACGATGCCGGCACCCACGCCGACGTCGCAGCTGACGTAGATCAGCGGGTCTTCGCCTTCGCCATCCAGGAACTCGTACTCGCCGAGCGCCGCCGCGTCGGCGTCGTTCTTCAACTGGACGCTCACGCCGCTGAGGCCTTCCCGGGCCAGGGCCTCCTGCAGCCCGGGCAGCAGGTTCACGTCGCGCCAGCCGAGGTTGGGCGCAAAGCGCACCATGCCGCTCGCATCGTCCACCGCACCCGGAATGCCGACCCCGACACCCGACAGTTGCAGCCCCGATGCAAGCAACTGCCGGTGCGCCTGGCAGACGAGCTGCGCGACCCGCGTGCAGACTGCCGCCGGCGCGCTGCTGTCGAGCGGCTGCGCCTGCGAATACAGCACTTCGCCCTGCAGCGACACGGCCACCACGCGCACCACTTCGATCGCGATCTCGACGCCGATCAGCGCGCGCACGCCGACGTTGATCTGCAGCGGAATCGAGGGCCGGCCCAATCCATCCACGCTGTGCGCACCGGCCTCGTGCAGCCAGCCGTCTTCGAGCAGCTCGCGCACCAGCGCGCTGACGGTCGATTTGGTGAGGCCGCTTTCCGCCGACAGCTGCGAGCGCGACAGGCCGGGTTGCGCGCGCAGCAGGCGCAGCAGCACGCTGCGATTGATGCGCTTGACCAGTTGCTGGTCGCCGATGGTTTTCATCCGGGTTGGCCTCGGGTCTCAGGCCGCCGTCGTGGGGGCAACATTCAGGCGTGCTCGGCCTGAGGCTTGCCTCCGGGCCGCTTGCCGGCAATGATCATTCCGAGCACTTCGTCTTCGGTCACGTCCGCCGTGCGGTAAGTGCCGATCAGCCGACCGTTCTTCATCACGGCCAGGCGGTCGCTCAAGGCGAACACGTCGGGCATGTCGTGCGTGATCAGGAAGATCCCGACGCCGTCGGCCTTGAGCTGCCGGACCAGGCCGCCGACCATCGCGGTCTCCTCCGGGCCGAGCGCGGCGCAGGGCTCGTCCATGATCAGGATGCGGGCGTTGAAGTACAGCGCGCGCGAGATCGCCACCACCTGCCGCTGGCCGCCCGACAGGCGCCGCACCGGAACGCGGATGTTGGTGAAGTTCTTGTTCAGGCGCTGGAACACCTTGCGCGCCTGTCCTTCCATGAAGTGATCGTCCAGCGTGCGCCAGGGCGTGAGCTTTTCGCGGCCCAGGAACAGGTTCGACACCGAGTCGAGGTTGTCGGCCAGCGCCAGCGTCTGGTAGATGGTCTCGATCCCCTGGGCCTGCGCTTCGGCTGGTGTGCGGATGTGGACCTTGTCGCCCGCGATCAGCGTCTCGCCCGCATCGATCGGGTAGGCGCCGGCGAGCATCTTCATCAGCGTCGACTTGCCCGCCCCGTTGTGGCCCAGCAGCGCGACCACCTCGCCCGCATAGAGGTTGACGCTGACGCCGTCGACCGCCTTCACGCCGCCGAAGGCCTTGTGGATGTCGCGCAATTCGACCAGGGGCTGCGTCGTGGCGGCCATCAGTTCTCTCCGAATTTCTTGCGATAGAGCACGTCGAACACCACGGCGACGATCAGCACCTGCCCGATGATCACCATCCGCTTGCCGATGGCGACGTCGAGCAGCAGCATGCCGCTGTCGAGCGACTGCATGATCAAGGCACCCAGCACCGAACCGAAGATCGAGCCGCTGCCGCCGGCCAGCGCCGTGCCGCCGATCACCGCGGCGGCGATCACGTACAGCTCCATGCCGGTACCGAGCGAATTGGTGCCGGCGTTCAGCCGCGCGATGGAGACGATCGCGGCGATCGTCACCAGCACCGCCAGCAGCACGAACAGCATCAGCGTGACCCGCTTGACCGGGATGCCGACCAGCGCCGCCGCATCCGGATTGCCGCCCATGGCGAAGACATACCGTCCGAAGCGCGTGCGATGCACGATGAACGACAGCACGACCGCCACCGATGCCCAGATCAGCACCGGGATCGGCATGCCCTGCGGCTCGGTCTTCGACGAGATCTGGTAGTGATTCATCGTGGCGGCGAAGGCGACCACCACGGCCACCGGCAGCGCCGTTACCGCCAGGTCCAGCCAGAGCGGTTCGACGGGCATGTCGTGGCGCTGGCGGGAGCGGCGCTTCTGCACCATGCGCGCGAAGAGCACGACGGCGACCAGGGCGGCCAGCACCCAGGTGGCCGTGGTTCCGATGCCGCCGTCGTAGCCGCCGCCCAGGCGCTGGAAGAACTCGTTGTTGACCGGTTGCGTCTTGCCGTCGGCCACCAGGAAGGCGGCGCCGCGGAACGACATCAGCCCGCCCAGCGTCACCACGAAGGAAGGCACCCCCAGCACCGCGGTGAGTCCGCCCTGGTAGAGCGACACCAGCAGTGCGACCGCCAGCCCCGCGAGGCTGGCCGCCGGCCAGGACCAGTCGGCGCTGTACTGCAGGTAGGCGATCAGTACCCCGACGAAGCCCATCACCGAGCCGACCGACAGGTCGATATGACGTGCCACGATGATCAGCACCATCACCGTGGACACGACACCGACCACTGCCGTCTGCTGCGCGATGTTGTAGAGGTTCTCGGGCGTCAGGAAGATGCCGCCCGACATCACATGGAACACGATCGCCATCACGGCCAGCAGCACGCACATGAGGAGCAGCCGCAGGTCGATGCCCGTGCGGCGCCACAGGCTCGGAGACTCGCTCATTTGAGCAGGTCTACTTGCAGGCGGGCGGGGCCTTGTCGGCGGGGACGCCCTTGCAGAGTTCGTCCTTCTTGATCCAGCCGGCCTTGACCACCACGTCCAGGTTGTCGCGCGTGATCGGCACCGGCGTCAGGAAGTGCGAGGAGATGGGCAGCTTCTTCTGGCCGCCGCTCCAGGTCATGGCGTTCTCCGCGGGCTTGCCTTGCGCCAGCGCCACGGCGGCCGAAGCGGCTTCGCGGCCGAGCTCGCGCGAGTCTTTCCAGACCGTCACCGTCTGCGTGCCGAGGGCGACGCGGTTGAGCGCCGCAAAGTCGGCGTCCTGGCCCGACACAGGGATGCCGTGGAGGCCCTTGGCCGTGAGCGCGGCGATCGCGCCGCCGGCGGTGCCGTCGTTCGCTGCCACCACCGCGTCGACCTTGTTGCCGACCTTGGTCAGGATCTGCTCCATGTTCTTCTGCGCGACCTCGGGCTTCCAGCCGTCGGTGTATTCGTCGCCGACGATCTTGATGTCGCCCTTCTTGATCGCATCGGCGAGCACTTCCTGCTGGCCGGCGCGCAGGAAGTCGGCATTGGGGTCGGTGGGCGAACCCTTGATCATCACGTAATTACCCTTGGGCTGGAC
>DASXKG010000424.1:0-6939 GCA_036496965.1 Variovorax sp. | reverse complement strand
CCGCACTATCAGTGGAACAAGGTAGCGCGGCCCGCGGCCGGCGTGGCTTCCCGGGCGTTTTGGGCCTGTAGAGCGCATGGTTGCTGCGCTCGCATCGGCATCGCACCGGCCTCGGTGCGCCATGCGCCACGCGCATCGCGCGCGGCGGCCCGATTGAAAAAATTCAGCGGCCGTCGATGTCCGGCGGAAACATCGCGCGTTCCCAGCCGAGCTGCTCGCGCAGCAAGCGCCAGTCGAAGCCGGCGCCGGGATCGTGCTTGCGGCCCGGCGCGATGTGCTCATGGCCGGCGATGAACGCGATCGCGTGGCGCTGCGCGATGGCCGGGCAGAGGCTGGCCAGCGTCTCGTACTGGGAGCCTTCGAAGCGCTCGCCTTCGAGGCCTTCGAGCTCGATGCCGATCGAATCGTCGTTGCAGTTGGCGCGTCCGCGCCAGGAGGAGGCGCCGGCGTGCCAGGCGCGGTCGTCGCAGCTCACGAACTGCCAGAGCTCGCCGTTGCGCCGGATGTAGAAATGCGCCGAGACTTCGAGGCCGCGCAGGGTCTGGAAATAGGGGTCCGCATCCCAGTCCAGACGGTTGGTGAACAGCTGTTGCACCGCGTCGCCACCGTAGCGCCCGGGCGGAAGGCTGATCGAATGCAGCACGATCAGATCGACCTGGGCCGAGGCCGGCCGCGGGCCGAAGTTGGGCGAAGGCAGGCGGCGTGCAAAGCGGAACCACCCGCCTTGCCAAAGTCCCGGCAGCGCCGGGCTCGCCTCACTCGTCGGGGCCGAGGCCATGGGCGTCGTCGCCGTTGGGCGTGGCGATGCCCAGGCGCGCGATCCGGTAGCGCATCTGCCGCAGGCTGAGGCCGAGCCGCGTGGCCGCGGCGGTTCGATTGAAGCCGGTTTCCTGCAGCACGCGCACCAGGATCTCGCGTTCCTGCTGGTCGAGATAGCCCTGCAGGTCGTTCGGGACGGCCGCCGGCGTCTTCGTCGGCGGGATGGCCTTCGGGGCCATGGTTGCCAGGTAGGCGGGCGGGGCCGCTTCGGCCGCCGACGTGGGCTCGGAAGGCGCCGCGCCGCTGTCGACCAGGTCGAGGTGCAGCATGTCGCCGTCGCTCAGCGCGACGGCGCGGTGCAGCAGGTTCTCGAGTTCGCGCACGTTGCCGTGCAGGGGATGTTCGGACAGGCGCCGCAGCACCTCGGCCGACAGCGTCGGCACCGGCATCGCGGCATCGCGCGCGATGCGTGCCAGCAGTGCGTGGCACAGCCCGGGCAGGTCGGTGCGGCGCTCGCGCAGGGCGGGCACGGCGATCTCGATCACGTTCAGCCGATAGAACAGGTCCTGGCGAAAGCGGCTGCCCTGCACTTCCGCGTGCAGGTCCTTGTGGGTCGCGCTCACGATGCGCACGTCGACCGCGTCTTCCTGGGTGGAGCCGATCGGGCGCACGCTGCGTTCCTGGATCGCGCGCAGCAATTTGGATTGCATGGCCAGCGGCAGGTCGCCGATCTCGTCGAGGAACAGCGTGCCGCCGCGCGCCGCCTGGAAGTAGCCGTCGCGGTCCTGCGCGGAGCCGGTGTAGGAGCCCTTGCGGGCGCCGAAGAATTCGGCTTCGAGCAGGTTCTCCGGAATCGCGCCGCAGTTGACGGCCACGAATGGGCCCTCGCTGCGCTGGCTGCAGGCATGCACCGCGCGCGCCACCAACTCCTTGCCGGTGCCGGATTCTCCGCGCACCAGCACCGGCGCCATGCCGCGCGCCACCTTCGCGATGCGCGCCTTGACGTTGCGCATCGGCTCGGATTCGCCGACCAGGCGGTCGAGCGCGGCCACGCCGTTGCTGCCGATCGCGCTGGCCATCCTGGCACTGTCTTCGCTGCTGTTACTGCTGCTGCGCTCGTCGGCCGGACGCGCCGGCCTGGCCGTGGCCTGCTGCGCGGTCGCCTGCACCGCGGAGGCGACCACGGTGCGGAATTGCTTGAGGTCGACTGGCTTGGTGAGGTAGTCGAAGGCGCCGGCCTTCAGCGCCTCGACCGCGTTCTCGGCGGAGCCGTAGGCGGTCATGACGACGCATCGTTCGCCGCGCTGGTCCTGCTGCAGGCGCTGCAGGATCTCCATCCCCAGGCCGTCGGGCAGGCGCATGTCGGTGATCACCGCATCGAAGCGGGTGGCCTCCAGCTGCTGCCTGGCCTCGGCGACACTGCCCGCGGCTTCGACGCGGTAGCCCTCGCGCAGCAGGGTCAACTCGTAGAGCGTGCGCAGATCGGGTTCGTCGTCGACGACCAGGATCTGGGCCGGGCGCGCGGGGGACGGTGGAAGGGTGCTCACGCCGCTATTGTGTCAGTCGCAACTCGGCCGTGGCGAATGCGATGAAGAAGGCGTTGCCTTCGGCTCCTCCGGCCGCCAGCGTCCGCCGTTCGTAGCCGATGCTTGCGCCATGGCGCTCGCACAGCTCGCGGCACAGGTAGAGGCCGAGGCCGCTCGAGCGGCTCTCCGAGGAAAAGAAGGGCTCGAACAGGTGCCGTTGCACCGCGGGGTCGAGCGGCGCGCCGTCGCTCCAGATCTCCAGGACGGGGCGGCCGGCCGCGTTGACGCGCGTGGCCACCTGGATGGAACCCTCGCGCTCGCCCGCGTAGCGCGCCGCGTTGTCGAGCAGGTTGACCAGGATCCGCCGCAGATGCTCGACGTCGAAGCGCACGTCGTGGCCGGGCGCGTCGAGCGCCAGCAGCACGCCCTGGCGCTGCACGTGCTGGACCCATTCCTCGGCCAGCGAGCGCACCGTGGCGTCCAGCGCCAGCTGCTCGCCCAGCGGCAGCGCGCGCTGCTGGCGCGCGCGCGCGACGTCGAGCACGTCGTCGACGATGCGTGCCAGGCGCTGCGCGTTCTGCTGCACCATCGTCGTCAGCTGGCGGTGCGCGGGGTCGACCAGGTCCTCGGCCAGCAACGCGCTGGCCTGCGTGATCGCAGCCAGCGGATTGCGGATCTCGTGCGCCACCGCGGCCGACATGCGGCCCATGGCGGCGAGTTTCTCGGTGCGGATGCGCGCCTCGAGCTCGCGCAGATCCTGCAGGAACATCACGCACAGGCTTTCGGAGGGCAGGTCGTGCGATTCGGTGAGCCGCGTGCGCACGCGCACTTCCCGCGCCGCGCCCTGGGCCTGCGCGACCGGGATCTCCCGGGATTGCGCGCCTTGCCTGGCGAAGGTCTGGCGCGCCAGTGCCGCCAGCGCGAGCCAGGCCGGCTGCGCGCCGAGCGTGAAGGGCATTGTCATCCGGCCCAGGCCCTGGCCCAGGATCGCGTCGGCCGCGGGGTTGGCCGCGTGCACCAGGCCTTGCGAGTCGACCACCAGCACCCCTTCGCTCAGGGTCTCGATCACCAGGTCGTTGACCAGCGCGTGCATCTGCGCGCTGCTTCGGCTGCGCTGCGCCAGCGCTTCCTCGCGTGTGAGGCGGCGTGCCATCTCGTGGGCCAGCAGCGCGACCACGAAGAGGCCGGTGCCGGTCAGGGCCGCCTGCACGAAGCGCGGCGAGGGGTCGGACTCATGCTGCAGCCAGGCCCAGCCCGCGTGCGCCAGCAAGAGCAGCGTCGACGCCGCGGTGGTGCCGAGGCCGACCATGCCGCTGCCGAGCACCGCGCCCATCAGCACCGGCAACGCGAACAGCGGCGAGTAGTTGATATTGCCGATCTGCAGCAGTTGCAGTGCGCTGAAGACCACCAGATCCACCCCGATGGTGGACATCCAGGCGCCACCGAAGCTGCGAATCGGATGGAACGGCGCATAGCGCGCGGCCAGCAGCGTGGCCACCAGGTAGCCGCTGGACAGCGCGATCGCCACCGGCTCTGCATGCTGGCCGAGGGCGAAGGCGACCGCCTGCAGCAGCAGCAGCACGGCAGCGACGAAGCAGCGCGCCGCCACGAAGCCGCGCCACAGGCGCCTGAGCGCGGTGCTGTCGCCCTTGAAATGCTCGAGCGAACTCCAGTCGGTGGCCGGTTCGCCGCGGGACCAGAGAAAAGCGGTCATTGCACCCCGGCGTCCCTGTGCGCGGGGCAGCAGTACACGCCCCCCGGCCCGGTGAGCGCATCGGCGGCGGGCAGGTGCAGCCCGCAATGGGCGCAGCGGACCATGTCCTGCGGTGCGCCGACGGTCGGCGGGCGCCCGGGCGACGGCGGGCGCGACTGCATTTCTTCGCGCCGGTTGCGGCGCCAGATGTAGATGGCGATGAAGAGCACCGCGAAGACGAGCAGGAATTTCATGAGATCGGCCGCTGCAGTATCACCTCGAGGACGAAGCGCGACCCCACGTAGGCCAGCAGCAGCAGGGCCGAGCCGGCATACAGCACGCGGCGCGCGGTCCGGCCGCGCCAGCCGAAGCGCGCCCGGCCGACCAGCAGCACGGCGAAGGCGAGCCAGCTCAGTACCGAGAACACCGTCTTGTGGTCCCATTTCCAGCCGCGCACGGTGTCGCCGTAGAGCGTCTCGCTGAACAGCAGCCCGGCCAGCAGCGTGGCCGACAGCAGCACGAAGCCCGCGGTCACGAAGCGGAAGGTGAGCCGCTCCATCGTCAAGAGCGGCACGCCGCCTTGCGGTTCGGCCGCCAGCCGGATCTCTTTCTCGGCGCGCGTCATCAGCCAGGCGTGGACCACCGCCGCGCCGAAGAGCCCGTAGGACGCGATGCCCAGCGCCAGGTGCAGCGGCAGCCAGGGCGAGGCCGAGACAAGCAGCGGCGTGCCGGGAAAGATCACCGCCAGCAGCACGGTCGCGGCAGCCAGCACCGCCAGCACGCGCCGCACCTTGAGCTGCGGGTAGAGCCGGCTCTCGACCGCGTAGACGGTGAGCACCAGCCAGGCCGTGACCGAGATCGCGGGTGCGAAACCGAAGCGCGGCGTGCCGCCGGCCAGGCCGCAGGCGAGGGCACCGGCGTGCAGCAGCCAGGCCAGTCCGAGCAGCCATTGGGTGGCGGAACGACCGAGCCGGGAAGAGACGGCCGCGGCGACGCCATAGGCCGCGGCGGTGGCGATGCCCAGCGCCACGCCGAGCGGGGAGGGGATCGCTAAAATCATCGATCGAGTTTAGCTCGCCCCCCAGCCTCGCCCACTTCGTGTGGCTCTGACACCCCCCTACCGGGGGGCAACACCGGAGGCCCGGCCAAGCCGGTTCCTCGGTGTTCCCCGGCTTTCGTAACCAGGTCCCTCCTATGGCCAGCGCCCTCACCGAAAAATTCTCCCGCCTCGTCAAACAGGTCAGCGGCCAGGCCCGCATCACCGAAAGCAACGTCCAGGACATGCTGCGCGAAGTGCGCATGGCCCTGCTCGAGGCCGACGTCGCCTTGCCCGTCGTGCGCGACTTCGTGGCCCGGGTCAAGGAGAAGGCGCTCGGCCAGGAAGTGCTCGGATCGCTCAAGCCCGGCCAGGCGCTGGTGGGCATCGTGAACCGCGAACTCGCGGCCACCATGGGCGCGGGGGTTTCCGACATCAACCTGGTGGCCCAGCCGCCGGCCGTGATCCTGATGGCCGGCCTGCAGGGAGCAGGCAAGACCACCACCACCGCCAAGCTGGCCAAGCACCTGATCGAGAAACGCAAGAAGAAGGTGCTGACCGTCTCCGGCGACGTCTACCGGCCGGCCGCGATCGAGCAGCTCAAGACGGTGACCAGGCAGGCCGGCGCCGAGTGGTTTCCGAGCACGCCGGACCAGAAGCCGCT
This sequence comes from Variovorax sp., assembly GCA_036496965.1. Taxonomy (GTDB): domain Bacteria; phylum Pseudomonadota; class Gammaproteobacteria; order Burkholderiales; family Burkholderiaceae_C; genus Variovorax. The sequence goes on along the minus strand of DASXKG010000424.1, from coordinate 1,261 downwards.
CGACATCGCGCGCGCTGCACTCGATCATGCCAAGCGCCATTTCTTCGACGTGCTGCTGGTCGACACGGCCGGGCGGCTGGCGATCGACGAAGTGCTGATGACCGAGATCAGGCAACTGCACCAGGCACTGACGCCGGTCGAGACCCTGTTCGTGGTCGATGCCATGCAGGGCCAGGATGCGATCAACACCGCCCGCGCCTTCAAGGAGGCGCTGCCGCTCACCGGCATCATCCTGACCAAGACCGACGGCGATTCGCGCGGCGGCGCGGCCCTGTCGGTGCGCCAGGTGACGGGCGTCCCGATCAAGTTCGCCGGCGTGAGTGAAAAGATCGACGGCCTGGAGGTCTTCGATGCCGAGCGCCATGCCGGTCGCATCCTGGGCATGGGCGACATCGTGGCGCTGGTCGAGCAGGTCACGGCCGGGGTGGACGTGGCCGCGGCCCAGAAGCTCGCGGCCAAGGTCAAGAGCGGCGCCGGCTTCGACCTGAACGACTTCCTCGGCCAGCTGCAGCAGATGAAGCAGATGGGCGGGCTGTCCAGCATCATGGACAAGCTGCCGGCGCAGATGGCCGCCAAGGCGACCGAGGCCGACATGACCCGGGCCGAGCGCGACATCCGGCGCAAGGAGGGCATCATCAACAGCATGACGCCGCTGGAGCGGCGCAAGCCCGAACTGCTCAAGGCCACGCGCAAGCGCCGCATCGCCGCCGGCGCGGGCGTGCAGGTTCAGGAAGTGAACCGGCTGCTCAACGAATTCGAGCAGATGCAGACCATGATGAAGAAGATGAAGGGCGCCGGCCTGATGAAGATGATGAAGCGCATGGGCGGCATGAAGGGCATGCCGCCGATGGGTGGTGGCGGGATGCGTTTCTAAGGACAAAAAAAGCCCCGCGTTGCGGGGCTTTCACTTCGGGCTGCCCGCGTCACGACCGTTGAGCCACACGGTGCCGATGCCGCCCAGCCCGATCAGGCAGGTGCCGACGATCGCCCAGGGATCGGGCGCATGGCCGAACAGCAGCCAGCCGATCGTCGTTGCGAAAGCGATCTGCGCGTAGGCGAAGGGCATCAGCACCGACAGCGGCGCGGCGCGGACGGCGCCGGCCATGAAGAGATGGCCGGCGGTCGCGAAGCTGCCCATCAGCAGCAGCAGCGCTCATTGCGTCCCGCTGGCCAGCCGCAGCGTCGGCGCGATGTCCAGCGGCAGCACCCACAGCGCCGCGCCCAGCGCCGTGGTCACGAACAGCGCGGAGAGAAAGTTGGT
>DASXKG010000423.1:0-2612 GCA_036496965.1 Variovorax sp. | reverse complement strand
GAGATTCGCGCGTCGCTCGAGGCCGGCCGCTTCACCGAGTTCCGCGCGCAGTTCAAGGCCGACCGCGCCCGGGGGATCTAGCCCCCTGCGCGCAGGGATCCGCCTTGGCGGCCGACTCAGGACGAGCGCAGCGACCAGCTCCCGGACAGCGTCTCGCCCGGTGCCAGCAGCGCGCCGCCCAGCGCCTCGGCTGGATGGCGCTCGCGAAGGTTGATCGCATCGGTGCATTGGCTCACCGGCTCGGCGCAGAAGTGCTCGCCGCCGCGCGGGCAATACAGGACGAAGAAGTCCAGCGGCGGTTCGGCGGCCAGCAGCAGCGAACGCGCGGCGTCCGGCCAGTCGATGCGGGCCTGGCGCTGCCAGCCGGTGAAGTTGTTGTCCAGGTCGAGCCGGGACAACTCGACCCCGGCGCGCAGTTGCGCCACCTCGGGGGTCGGCGCCAGCCCGAGCGGCATCACTTCGGCGTCGCCACGCCACATGGCCCGGGTCCAGGTTTGCAGCCTGGTGCCCGGGCGATGCGGAAAGTAGGGATGATGGCCGATCCCGGCCGGCATGGGCTGCGTGTCGCGGTTGCTGAGCGAGACCGTGCAGCGCAGGCCTGTGGGGTCGAGTTCGAAGCATTGGGCGGCTTCGAAGCGCCAGGGCCATCGGGCGTCGGCCTCGAAGGCCAGCACCAGCCGGGCCCGGTCCGGCGCAGATTCTGCAACCTGCCAGGGCAGGATCCATCCGAGGCCATGCAGCGGATGCTTGCCCGACGGGCTGGCGGGATGCGGGGCCGCGACGCGGATCTCGCGGCCGGCGACATCCGCCTGCCCGTCGCGGATGCGGTTGCACCAGGGCAAGAGCGGAAAACTGCCCATCGAGAAGGGATCGCGGCGCGCCAGGCCCTCGGCGCCGGCCGCACGCAGCCAGTCGAAGCGCACGCCATCGCGCTGATCGTGCAAGGCCGCGATGGCACCACCGGCAGACGGCGCCAGTTCGAGCCGCAAGGAGCCCGCCGCCAGGCGCAGCAGGGGTTCGGATGCCGGGGCCTGCGAGGCCCCTGCCGGGTTCTCGGTCATCGCTGCATTCTCGTTCACACGGGTGGCAGCCGGCGTGAGGGCCGTCGAGAATGCCGCCTGGAGACCTTTACTCATGACCCCAGCATCCATCCCCACGCCCTCGGCGCGCTATCCATCGCTCGCGGGCCGCACCGTGTTCATCTCCGGCGGCGCCAGCGGCATTGGCGAAGCCCTGGTCCGCGCCTTCCATGCCCAGGGCGCGAAGGTCGGTTTCTGCGACATCGATGCGGCGGCCGGCGCGGCGCTCGTCGCGCAGCTGGGCAGCGGGGACGCCTTGCTGTTCCTTCCCTGTGACGTGACCGACGTGGCCGCGCTCGGCGCCGCCATCGCCGCGGTACGCACGCGCTTCGGGCCGATCCAGGTGCTGCTGAACAACGCCGCCAACGACCGCCGCCACGAGATGGCCGATGTCACCAGCGACGACTTCGACCGCCTGGTGGCGGTCAACTTCAAGCACCAGTTCTTTGCCGCCCAGGCGGTGGCCGAGGACATGCGCCTGCTGGGTGGCGGATCGATCATCAACTTCGGCTCGATCAGCTGGATGATCAAGGGTGCGGGCTATCCGGTCTACCAGGCCTGCAAGGCCGCCGCGCGCGGGCTCACGCGATCGCTGGCGCGCGACCTGGGCAAGGCGAACATCCGCGTCAACTCGGTCGTCCCCGGCTGGGTGATGACCGAGCGCCAGCTGCGCCTGTGGGTCAAGCCCGAATCGGCGGCAGTGATCGATGCAGCCCAATGCCTGCCCGGCCGCGTGATGGCCGAGGACATCGCCAGCATGGCGCTGTTCCTCGCCGCCGACGACTCGCGCATGTGCACCGCGCAGGACTACGTGGTGGACGCCGGCTGGACCTGAAGCGGCGCCAACCCGGGCGCATCCGGGGCGGCGGCGCCGGTGCCGCAGGCATGGCAGAACTTGGCGAACGCGCTCTTGCGCGCATTGCAGACACGACAGTGGTCGAACAGGCCGATGCCGCAGTGGGGGCAGAAGTCGATGGTCGTGTTCTTCAGGTCCACCGGCCGCTCGCAGCCCGGGCACACGCCCTTGGCCAGCCGCGCCAGCGCGGTGTCGTAGCTGAGCTCGTTGCGGCGCACCGTCTCGGGCTGCGCTTCCGCCAGTTTCTGCCGTGCCAGGTAGCGGTTCAGCGCGACGATGGCATAGCGGCCCACCAGCACCGTGAGCACGATGCCCACCGCATAGCGCACGTAGCCGCCGTAGCTCGGCAGGTAGGGCACGAGTTCGACGAAGAAGGCGAACAGCGCAAAAAAGATGAAGCCCCAGACGAAAGGCCACCAGGTGCTCTTGCGCTTCCGGGCGAACAGCCAGCCGGCGATCACCAGCAGCGGCAGTGTCAGCGCCAGCCGCCAGCCGAACACGCGCAACTCGACGCGCCGGTTTTCCGCCTCGAGCCGGGTGCGGGCGGCGTCCTCGAGTTGCGTGAGCTTCTGCTGCGCCTGTTCGCGCGCCTGCCGGGCATCGAGCGCCACCTGGCGGGTTGTGCCCACTGCGCGCTGGGCCTCGTCCTCCTTCTGCCTGAGCGCATCGAGCGCCTT
>DASXKG010000422.1:0-6661 GCA_036496965.1 Variovorax sp. | reverse complement strand
ACCGAGAGTTCGCGCATGAAGCGGCTGCTGCCCAGACGCAGCTCGCGGCCGTCGACGAGCGCCGACATGCCGCGCCCGGCCACGCTGCGCACGCTGCTGGCGTGGCGTGGCGCGCGGGCGGCGGTCCCCGCGGCGCCGAGCACTGCGCGCGCCAACGGATGCTCGCTGCCGGCCTGGATCGCGGCGGCGGCCTGGAGCAAAGCCTGCGCGTTGCCATCGACCGCCTCGCAGGCCACGAGTTCGGGCCGGCCTTCGGTCAGGGTGCCGGTCTTGTCGAAAGCAACGATCTGGATGGCGTGCGCGATCTCGAGCGCCTCGGCATCCTTGATCAGCACACCATGGCGGGCGGCGACGCCGGTCCCGGCCATGATCGCCGTCGGCGTCGCGAGGCCGAGCGCGCAGGGGCAGGCGATCACAAGCACCGCGACCGCGTTGAGGATCGCCATTTCCCAGTCGCCGCTGGCCAGGCCCCAGCCGAGCAGGGTCACCAGCGCGATGGCCAGCACCACCGGCACGAACACGCTGCTGACGCGATCGACCAGGCGCTGGATCGGCGCTTTCTTCGCCTGCGCCGACTCCACCAGCCGCACGATGCGCGCCAGCGTCGACTCGGCGCCGACGGCGGTGGTGCGCACCAGCAGCAGACCCTGGCCGTTGATCGAGCCGCCGGTCACCCGGTCGTCCGCCTGCTTGGCAACGGCCAGGCTTTCGCCGGTGATCAGCGATTCGTCGACCTCGCTGGCGCCTTCGACCACCTGCGCATCGACCGGCACGCGCTCGCCGGGCCGGATCACCACCAGGTCGTCGATCCTCACCTGGGCCAGGGGCAGGTCATGGTCGACGCCGTCGCGCCGCACACGGGCCCGGTCCGGGCGTAACGCGTTGAGTGCCCGGATGGCCTCGGTGGTCTGGCGCTTGGCCCGTGTCTCGAGCCATTTGCCGAGCAGTACCAGCGTGATTACCACCGCCGACGCCTCGAAGTAGAGATGCGGCATTCCATGGTCGCCGTGGAACCACAGCAGATAGGCGCTGAGGCCGTAGGCGGCACTGGTGCCCAGCGCCACCAGCAGGTCCATGTTGCCGGCCCGTGCCCTCAGCGCCTTCCAGCCGGCGCGATAGAAGCGCGCGCCGAGCCAGAACTGGACCGGCGTGGCCAGTGCGAGCTGCAGCCAGCCTTCGAGCATCCATTCGCGGCCCAGCAGCGCGCCGAACATCGGCAGTACCAGCGGCGCCGACAGCAGCGCCGCGGCAGCGACCTGCCAGCCGTCGTGGCTGCTGCGCTGCGCTGCGGCGGCCTGGCTGTCCGCTGGGCCGGACAGGCCCGCGTCGTCGGCGGCGACCAGGTTGCCGACCGCATACCCCGCCTTCTCGATCGCCGCGCGCAGGCTGCCGACCGCCACCGAGCCGTCGGCATGCACGCTGGCCGCTTCCGTCGCCAGATTGACGCTGGCTTCGATCACGCCGGGCACGCCCTGGAGCGATTTTTCCACCCGCACCGCGCAGGACGCGCAGCTCATTCCTTCGATCGGCAGCGACCACTCCTGCAGCCGCATCGCTCCGGCCGGCGCAAGCGCCAGGCTGTCGTTCATGGGTTCTCCTGTCCTTCGAGCCGATCCTTCGGCAATGAAGGCAGTTTCAACCCTACCATGATGGGAAGGTCAAGCTCTGCGGCAGGTCTTTCACTTTTGTCATACGCCGATCGGAGAAATAGTATTTTTTAGTTACAACAGTTAGGATCGCCTTCCCGAAGTCGAGGAGTCGTCATGGGCGCCAGCGAAATGGAGAAGGTCAAGTACCTGAACGCGGACTGCCGCCTCTGGGTCGACGACCCGAAGGGTTTCACCACCCACAAGGTGGGTCGGCTGCATCACACCTACCACCAGCATCCGCTTTTTCAACTCCCCGAACTGGAGGCGCTGGCCCAGGAACTGGTGCCCTTCAAGCAATGCCGCTTCGTCCGGCCGGGCATCACCCAGGCGTCGGCCTTCGCGCACGACAGCCAGCATCCGGACGGGCGCAGCATCGAGGAGGTGTTCCGGCGCATCGAGGAGCCGGGCTCGTGGATCGCGCTGTACGACGTGGAGGTCATACCGCGCTACCAGGCGCTGCTGCACAACATCCTGGACAACGTGCGCGCCACCATCGACCGCGAGCAGCCCGGCATGTTCCTGGTGACCGGCTTCATCTTCATTTCGGCGCCGCCTTCGGTGACGCCTTTCCACATCGACCGGGAGAACAACTTCTGGCTCATGCTGCACGGGCGCAAGGTGATGAACGTCTGGGACCGGACCGACCGCGTGGTCGTGCCGCAGAACTCGGTGGAGGACTACATCGTCGCCCACGAGGCGCGCAAGATCCGCCTGAAGGACGAGTTCCGCGCCCGCAGCCACGAGTTCGTGACGCTGCCGGGCGATGGCATCTACTTTCCGAGCACCTCGCCGCACATGACGCGCTCCGATCCGGAATGGACCCAGCCCGGCGATGGCGTGGCGATCTCGGTCGGCGTGAACTTCTACACCTCGGTCACGCGCAACACGGCGCGTGTGCTGCAGGTCAATCGGCTGATGCGCAAATGCGGCCTCACGCCGTCCGAGCCCGGGACATCGCGCTTCGTGGATGCCGTCAAGATGCCGGTCGGCAGGGCGATCGGCATGGCGCGTGCGTCCGTGAAGAAAGTGCCGGCACCGCCCCCCGGATCCTTCTGAGCCGGTGATGGCGCGTGGTCAGCGGGCCAGCATCATGTCGCGCTGGGTGACCGGGCGCGCATCGTTGCCCCAGGAGCCGCGCACGAAGCTCAGCACGGCGGCGATGTCGTCGTCGTCGAGCACCGGGCCGAAGGGGGGCATGCCGTAGGGTCGCGGATTGCCCGCCGTCGACGGCAGAAAGCCGCCGTGGCGCACGATCTGGATCAGGTTGGCCGTCGAACCCATCAGCACCGCCCGGTTGCCCGCCAGCGGCGGGTAGGCGCCGACCGCGCCCTGGCCGCGGTCGCCATGGCAGTAGGCGCAACGCTGGTCGAAGACCTTCTCGCCGCGTTCCATGATGCGCGGGTCGCGCCGCTCGGGGGCGCCGCCCGACCCCACCTGCAGGAGCGCGGGCGCGGCGGGCGGTGCTACCTCGGGCAGGGCCTTCAGGTACACCGCCATGGCGCGCAGGTCGTCGTCGTCCATGTGCTGGGTGCTTTGGAACACCACGTCGGCCATCGGCCCCATGACCGAGCCGCGCGGCGAGCGGCCGGACTTGAGCAGCGCGACCACGTCCTCAGTCGCCCAATTCGCGACGCCGGCCTCGTGCGGCGAGTTGAGTGAGGGCGCATACCAGTTCTCGATCGGGATCAGCCCGCCGGCCAGCCCGAGCCGGTCCTCGGTCGCACCCAGCGAATTGCGCGTGCCGTGGCAGGCGATGCAATGGCCGAGGCCGTCGACCAGGTAGGCGCCGCGGTTCCATTCGGCGGACCGGGCCGCGACCGGCGCCATGCTGCCCGGCGTGAAGAAGAGCGCACGCCAGGCGGCCAGGGCCCATTGGGTGTCGTAAGGGAAGCGCAGCCGATGGGGCAGGTTCGGCACCGGCGCGGGCGGCACCGTACGCAGGTAGGCGTAGATGGCGTCCGAATCCTCGCGCGTCACCCGCGTGAAGCTGGTGTACGGAAAGGCCGGGTAGAGCAGTCGGCCGTCCTTGGAGCGGCCGTTGTGCATGGCGCGCCAGAAATGCGCGGCGCTCCAGTCGCCGATGCCGGCGTCCGGGTCCGGCGTCAGGTTGCTGGTGAAGACGGTGCCGAAGGGCGTCTCGATGCCGACGCCGCCGGCATAGGCCGCGCCCCCGCGCGCCGTGTGGCAGCCGGCGCAGTTGCCGACCAGCGCCAGGTAGCGCCCGCGCTCGACCTGCGCCGCAGTGGCCGTGAAGGCCTGCGCCGTCTTGGGCAGCGGGTCCTCGCCGCGCAGATTGAGCCCGACGACGGCCAGTCCGGCCATCAGTGCGACGGCAGTCAGGAAGATCGCGATGTAGAGCAGTCGTCGCATGGCGGGCTCAGGGCATCATGGCGCTGCAGGGCAGCGGCAGCGGGCCCGCCGGGGCGGCGGCGGGCCGATTGTCGACCGGCACCGGTTGCAGCGCCAGCCAGCTCGCCACGGCGTTGATGTCGGCGCTGTTCAGCTGGCGTCCCACGGCGGCCATGCAGTCGGGCTCGAGCGCATGCCGGTCGTTGGTGAGCCAGGCGCCCAGCTGCGAGGAGAGATACAGGCGCGGCAGGCCGAGCAGCCCCGGAATGGCCGGCGCCGTGCCCGTCAGCGCCAGGCCGTGGCACTGCGCGCAGGCCGGAATGCCGCGCGCCGGATCGCCCTGGAAGACCAGTGTCCGGCCCCGGGCCTGCAATTCGGGCGAGGCATCCGTCGCCGTATCGATGGGCGGATAGGGCAGATCCAGCCCGGCGAAGTAGCCTGCGATCTCATGCAGGTAGTCGTCCGACAGATGCTGGACCATGTAGTTCATGTCGGCATTGGAGCGGCGGCCGTCGCGAAAACTGCGCAACTGGTTGAACAGGTAGGCCTCGGGCTTGCCGGAAAGGCGCGGAAAGTAGCCGCCGGGCACGCTCGAGCCTTCGCGGCCATGGCAGGCGATGCAGGCCGCGACGCGCTGGCCGATGGTGTCGGGCACCTGCATCGGTGCCGTCGTCGCCGCCAGGGCCGGTCCCGCCAGAGCGCCGGCCACCAGCGCGTGGAGGAGGAGCTTGCGACGCAGGCCCTGCAGCAGGCGCGGAATGTTCATGCGTGGATCGTCGGTCTTGGCGTGGGTCGTGTCGATGCAGGAGCGCTACAGTCAGGCATGAACAAGGGAATCATCCACGTCACGGGTTGGGTTCGGTTGCTGATCGGCGCTGTGATCGGTCTGGCGGTGGTCTTCGGTCTGAAGCCGTTGCCGCTGCCGCTCGACGAAGTGACGCGCGGGCTGGTCGGCTGGTGTGTCGGCGCCGCAGTGTATCTGTTGCCCGCGTGGTGGCTGGCGAACGCTTCCGACGCCTCGCGCACCCGGGCCCGCGCCCAGGCGCTGGACCAGCCGAATGCGCTGATCCTGGCGACGATGGTGGTCGCCGTCGGCGTGGGTTCGGGCGTGATCACGATGCTGCTGCAGGAGGTGCCGCAGCTCAGCGGCCGGCAGCGGATCGGCCATATTGCGCTCGGCTTTCTCGCGCTGGCAAGCGCCTGGCTGATGATGCACACCATTTACGCATTCCACTATGCGCACCGCTACTACAGGGCGGAACTCGCCGGGCAGGAGACCGGACCGGGGCTGGATTTTCCGGGCAAGCTGGAGCCTGACTACTTCGATTTCCTCTACTACTCCTTCGTGGTCGGCATGACCTCGCAGGTGTCGGACGTGCAGGTCACTTCGCGCGGCATGCGGCGCATCACGCTCGTGCACGGCGTGCTCTCCTTCGCCTTCAACATGCTGGTGCTGGCCCTGTCGATCAACGTCGTGGCCTCGGCGATGCAAAGTCCGCCGGTCGACGCCTCAACCAGCCACGGTGCGGCGTCGGCCCAGCTTGACCAGCCCCGCGGATAGCGCCACCCCGCAGACGATCACCAGCGCGCAGATCAGCATCCACTGCGTGATCTCCTCGCCGAGGAAGACGGCGCCATAGAACAAGGCGAACACCGGCACCAGGAAGGTGACGGTCAGTGCGCGCGCCGGACCGGCACGCTCGATCAGCCGGAAGTACAGCACGTAGGCCAGGCCGGTACAGGCCACGCCGAGCGCCAGCAGCGCCAGCCAGGCCTTGAGGCTGGGCATCTGCGCCGGCCACAGCCACAGGGCCGCCGGCGCGAGCGCGATCGTGGCGCCGACCTGGCTGCCGGCCGCCGCGGCCAGCGACGGCACGCCGACCAGGTGCTTGCGCGTCAGGCTGGCCGAGACCGCATAGCACACGCAAGCCGCCAGACAGGCTGCGATGGCCCAGCGGGCCGCGCCCGGATCGGCATCCGAATGCAGGCCGGCACTGCGCCCGGCCAGCATCGCCACGCCGGCGAATCCGATCACCAGCCCGAGCAGGCGCGAGCGGTCGGGCCGGTCGCCGAACCAGGCCCATGCGACCAGGGCGCCGAACATCGGCACCGTGGCGTTGAGCACCGCTGCCAGGCCGCTGTTGATGGTCAGCAGCGCGAAGCAGAAGAAGGCGAAGGGCAGGCCCGAATTGAGGACGCCGATGCCGAGTGCGGGTTTCCAGTGCCGCTTCAAAGCCGGCCATTGCCCGCCGAAGAACATCAGCGGCAGCAGGAAGAGCATGCCGATGCCGACCCGCACGGCCGCCGTCGTCAGGGCGCCGAACTCGGCCGCTCCGATGCGCATGAACAGGAAGGACGCCCCCCACAACATGCCGAGCAGCAGCAGGTCGACCAGCCATGCGCGGCTGGGAGGGACGGCCTGCGCGGTCGGGGAGGCGGCGGCCTGCGCCGCACGCGCGCCGATGTCGACGCCGCTCATCGGGACAGGGCGCCCGTGCCGCCTTCCAGCTCGAGCAGCGCCGTCTTGCGCGCCAGGCCGCCCGCATAGCCGGTGAGCGATCCGTCGCTGCCCAGCACCCGGTGGCAGGGCACGATGACGCTGATCGGATTGCGGCCCACGGCCGCGCCCACCGCGCGCACCGCCGCCGGCTTGCCGACGCTGG
>DASXKG010000421.1:0-4072 GCA_036496965.1 Variovorax sp. | reverse complement strand
CAGCAAGGCGAGCGTAGCGCACGCCGCCCAGCCGAGGATGTCGCTATGCCTGGCCAAACACCGCCTTCCAGAGGCCGAGCATGGCTTCGCGCTCGGCCACCAGCTCAGTCGTCGGCACCTGCGTCGGCTCTTCGTTCAGTCGCGCCCGGTGCTGCACCCGTCGCAGCTCGCGATAGGCCGCGGCGGCCGCCCGGCCGACCCCGTCGGGCAGCAGGCCGGCCGCCTCGGCGCGCTGCAGCAGCGCGATGTTGCCGACATTGGGCACCAGTTCGGGATGGGAACCGGCCTCCGACAGCACCAGGAACTGGACCGCGAATTCGGCATCGACCATGCCGCCCGCGCTGTGCTTGACGTCGAACAGCCCCGCCTTCACCGGCCGTGCGCCGCGCACCTTCTCGCGCATGGCGACGATTTCGGCTTTCAGAGCCACTCGGTCGCGCGGCGCGGTGATCACGGCTTCGCGGATGCGGTCGAAGCGCTCGGCCAGCGCCGGTTCACCGAGCACGCAGCGCGCACGGGTCATGGCCTGGTGTTCCCAGGTCCAGGCGGTGTTGCTGCCGCGGCCGAGCTGGTACTTTTCGTAGGCGTCGAAGCTGGTGGTGAGCAGGCCCGAGTTGCCGTTCGGCCGCAGCGCGGTGTCGATCTCGAACAGGTCGCCCTCGCGCGTCTTGACCGTCAGCCAGTTGATCAGCTTGCGCACATAGGTGGCGTAGACCTCGCCGGCGCGCTCGTCCTCGTCGTCGTAGACGAACACGATGTCGAGGTCGCTGCCGTAGCCGAGCTCCTTCCCGCCCAGCTTGCCGTAGCCGATGACGGCGAACTGCGGCTCGGTCCGATGCGGGTTGCGCACGTGCGGCCAGCACCAGCGCGCCGTGACGCGCAGCACGGCATCGGCCAGCGCGCTCAGGTCGTCGGCCACCTGCTCGACCGTGAGGCGGCCGTCCACGTCGCGCGCCAGGGTGCGGAACTGCTCGGCGTGGTGCGCATGGCGCAGCAGGTTGAGCAGGCGTTCCTCGTCGGCCTCGCCGGTGAAGCTCAGCGACCGGTGGCGGTCCTCCAGCTCGCGTTCGAATTCGGCGCCGTCGAAGCGCCCGCTCAGCATCTCGTTGCTGGCCAGCTCGTCGATCACGCCCGGGTGCTGCATCAGGTAGCGGGCCGGCCATTTGGCGGCGCCGAGCAGCCGCAGCAGGCGTTCCTGGACCGCCGGCCGCTCGACCAGCAGCGCGATGTAGCTCTCGCGGCGCATCAGCGGCTCGATCCAGTCGGCCCAGCGCAGCGCCGCATCGATGGGGTGGCCGACATACCCGGGCCCGTGGCCGTCGGGTTCGCGCAGCCATTGGCCGGTGCGCTGCACGAGCAGGCGCAGCCGCGCCCGCGTTTCGTCGCGCAGCGCCAGCACCCGCGGGTTCCGGCTCCAGCCTTCCATACGCTCGGCGAACGGCGCCGGCAGCTGGGCGATCAGGTCGGCCAGGTCGATCGGTGGCACGGCCGCCTTGCCGTTGCAGCGGCTGCAGGGCTTCTTGCCGCCGAGCAGCGTGTCGAATTCCTGGGCGACGAACTCGCGGTGCGCATCGAGCTGCGCGAGGAAGGCGCGGCAGTCCGCATAGCCGAGCGTCTCGGCGATCCAGCGCAGGTCGTCGTCGTTGACGGGCAGCACGTGGGTTTGCTGGTCGTCCAGGTACTGGATGCGGTGCTCGACCCGGCGCAGGAACTGGTAGGCCGCGGCCAGCGCTTCGGCGGTCTCTTGCGGCATCAGGTTGGCACGCGCCAGGCGCTGCAAGGCATCGAGCGTGGGCCGCGTGCGCAGCTCGGGAAACTGCCCGCCGCGCACCACCTGCAGCAACTGGACGGTGAACTCGATCTCGCGGATGCCGCCGCGCGACAGCTTGACGTCATTGGCCCGCTCGGGCCGTCCGGCGCTGCGCCGCGCCGCCTGTTCGCGGATCTGGCGGTGCAGCGTGCGCAGCGAATCGAACACGCTGTAGTCCAGGTAGCGCCGAAACACGAAAGGCAGCACCGCCCCGCGCAGCGCCTGTGCCGAGCCGTCGGCCACCGCGGTGCGCGGCGCCACCACGCGGCTCTTGAGCCAGGCGAAGCGCTCCCATTCCCGACCCTGGACCTGGAAATACTCTTCGAGGGCGTCCAGCGAGACCACGCTCGGCCCCGAATTGCCGTTCGGCCGCAGCGCGAGGTCGACGCGGAACACGAAGCCGTGCGCGGTGATGTCGCCCACCAACGCGTAGATGCGCTTGACCGCGCGCGCGAAGAACTCCTGGTTGGCCAGCCGCGACCGGCCCTGGGCGTCGCCCGCGGTGTCGCCGTCCTGGTCGTAGAGATAGATCAGGTCGATGTCGCTCGACACGTTCAGCTCGCGCGCGCCGAGCTTGCCCATGCCGACGATCCAGAGCTGCGCGCGCCGGCCGTCCGCCGCCAGCGGTGCGCCGTGCACGGCCTCGAGCTCGGCCAGGGCTTCGCGGCAGGCGACGTCGAGCGCGAACTCCGCCAGCTCGGTGACCGCGCTGGTGACGACCGCCAGCGGCGCCTGCCGGTCGCAGTCGAGCGTGACGAGCCGCTCCATGACGAGTTGCCGCACGGTGCGCAGCGCATCGGCCACGTCTTCGCCGCGCTCGCGCAACGCGGCGTAGGCCTGGGCTATCTCGGCATGGCGCGGCGCGCCCGGTGCCAGCAGCGAAAGCTCGCCGGCATAGCGCCGGCGCAGGCGCTGGACAAAGCGCGAATAGCCCGACAGCGAAGGTAAAGCCACCGCCGACGCATCGGAAGCATCGGAACCAGCACCGGGGCTGGCGGTCATAATTCCCGACACAGCGCGATCCTCAATGAACGACACGACGTCTTCCCCTTCACGTCTGCTCAAGGTCACCGCTGCGACGGCGCGCTGGTTGCTGGGTTTGCTGATCGGTGCATGGCTGTTGCTTGCGCTGTCAGTCGTTGTCCTACACATCTGGATTGTGCCGCGAATCGGCGACTACCGTAGCGCGCTGGAGGCGCAGGCCAGCCGGGCGATCGGGGTCGCGGTACGCATCGGTTCGATCAGCGCCCGTTCGGGCAGCCTCTTTCCGACGGTCGAGCTGGGCAACGTCGAGCTGCTGGACGAACAAGGGCAGGCGGCGCTGCAGCTGGACCGCGTGGTGGCCAGCGTGTCGCCGCGCTCGGTCTGGAACCTGAGCTTCGAGCAGCTTTACATCGAGCGCCCGCAGGTCGAGATTCGCCGCGATGCGCAAGGCCGCATCCACATCGCCGGCCTGGACATGGGGACCGACGCCAGCGGCCAGGACGCCGGCGCCGACTGGTTCTTCGCCCAGCGCGAAGTGGTGGTGCAAGGGGGCACCGTGCGCTGGACCGACGAGGCGCGCAATGCGGCTGCGCTGTTGTTGACGGACGTCAGCTTCGTCTCGCGCAACAGCGGCCTCGGACACGCCATGCGTCTGGACGCCACCCCGCCGGTGGGCTGGGGCGAGCGGATGACCGTGCGTGCCCAATTCCGCCAGCCCTTGCTGAGCGTGCGCAGCGGCAACTGGAGGCGCTGGACCGGGCAGCTCTACGCCGACCTTCCCTACATCGACGCCACCCTGCTGGGCCGCTACATCGAGCTCGACGCCAGGATCCACGAAGGCAGCGGCGCCCTGCGCCTCTGGGGCGACGTGAGCGACGGCAGCCTCACCGGCGGCGTGGTCGACCTGGCGCTGACGAAGATCGACGTCTCGCTCGATCGGGCCCTCGATCCGCTGGTCCTGCGCGACCTGACCGGGCGGCTGACCGGCAAGTTGGACGACGAGACGCAGGCGTTTTCCACCGAGCGCCTGCAGTTCGAGACCGCCGAGGGCATGCGCTGGCCGGGCGGCAACCTGTGGCTGCAACGCACGCTGGCGCGTGGAAAGGTGGTGCCGCGGGGAGCGCTGCGGGCCGACCGGCTGGACTTGGGGGCGCTGGTGATGATCGCCGACCGGCTGCCGATCGGCGAGGCCATCCGCAAGCTCATCGCGGCCTATCAGCCGAGCGGCCTCGTCGAGCGTATCGATGCCAACTGGCAGGGCCCGGCAGACGCGTCCGA
>DASXKG010000420.1:0-6339 GCA_036496965.1 Variovorax sp. | reverse complement strand
CACCGTTGGATAGCGCAATCGCACCCGCAATTCACGCTTCAGCCGCATGTTGTCCAGCCGCCGCGACTCGCCCATGAAGCTCAGCAGCAATGGCGGGAGCTGCGCCTTCGCCTCCTCGCGCGAAATGCGCCGCGGCTTCGGCAGGCCGTAGAGCGAAGCGGCCAGATCGATGTAGTCGCCCATCTTGAGCTGGCTGTCGTCGCTGGCATGGAACACGCGCTGCGCTCCGCCGCGAAACAATGCGGCCACACAAGCCCGCGCGAGGTCGTCGGCGTGGATGTGGTTGGTGTAGACGTCATCCTGCGCCTGCAGCACCGGGGTGCCGCGCTGCAGCCGCTGGCGCGGCGTGCCGCCTTCGCGGTCGGGCGCGTAGATGCCGGGAATGCGCAGGATGCGCGCGGCGACGCCGGCGCGCCCGAGCCAGCGGATGCTGCGCTCGGCATCGGCACGGCGATGCGCGCGAGGCGTTTGCGGCCGCACGGCGCGCGATTCGCTGACCAGGGCCCCGCCGCAATCGCCGTAGACACCGCTGGTCGATCCGTAGACGCAGGCCGTGGGCAGAGCGCGCAGGCGCAGGGCGCGCACCAAGGCCAGCGTGCGGCCATCGCGCCACCAGCGTGCGCCCTCCTCCACAGACGCCGGCGGCGCCAGGTGGAGCACGCGCTGGGCCAGTCCGGCGAGCCGGCGCAGCGATGCGGGCTGGTCGAGATCCGCCACGATCGGCCGGATGCCCGAGCCGCGCAACAGCGGCACGCGATCGGGCGACGAGGTCAGGGCCATGAGCTGCACGCGGCCGCGCAACAGCCCCGCCGCGCGCAGCCCGATGTCGCCGCATCCGACCACGAGCACCCGCTCGCGCCGGAAGCGCGAAGGCCTGGCGCCGAGGGGGCTGTTGATTGAGGGCAAAATCCACTCCCTTTAGACGAAGAGCCGAAGAATAACCATGACCAGCGCAGCGCCGAGCGAAGCGGGCTTTCACATCACCATCGAGCCGAGCGGGCGCCACTTCAGCGCCCATGCCGACGAAACCCTTCTCGCCGCGGGCATCCGGCAAGGCATCGGCCTGCCCTACGGCTGCAAGGACGGCGCTTGCGGTTCCTGCAAATGCAAGAAGCTCTCGGGCACCGTCACCATGGGTCCGCACCAGAGCAAGGCGCTGAGCGCCGACGAGGAACTGGCCGGCTACGTGCTGACCTGCTGCGGGCGAGCGGAAAGCGACGTGGTGCTCGAGTCGCGCCAGGTCAGCGAACTGGGCGCCTTCCCGATTCGCAAGATGCCGGTGCGGGTGCTGGCGCTGACCCGGCAGTCGCACGACGTGGTCGTGCTGCGACTGCAACTGCCGGCCGGCGAGCCGCTGCAGTTCCATGCCGGCCAGTACGTGGAGTTCATCCTGCGCGACGGCACGCGGCGCAGCTACTCGATGGCGAATGCGCCGCATACGCTGCAGGAGCCCGGCACCGGCATGGAACTGCACCTGCGCCATCTGCCGGGCGGCAAGTTCACCGACCATGTGTTCGGCACCATGAAGGAAAAGGAAATCCTGCGCATCGAGGGCCCCTACGGCAGCTTCTTCCTGCGCGAGGAATCCGCCAAGCCCATGGTCCTGCTCGCTTCGGGCACCGGCTTCGCGCCGATCAAGGCCTTGCTGGAGCACATGAAGTTCAAGGGCATCACGCGGCCGGCGACGCTGTACTGGGGCGGCCGGCGGCCGGAAGACCTCTACATGGACGCCTGGGTGCAGGCCGCGCTGGCCGAGATGCCGAATCTGCGCTACGTGCCCGTGATCTCGAACGCGGTGCCGGAAGACGACTGGCGCGGACGCACCGGCTTCGTGCATCGCGCGGTCATGGAGGACTTCGACGACCTGTCGGGCTATCAGGTCTACGCCTGCGGCGCACCGATCGTGGTCGATTCCGCCAGACACGACTACATCGCCCAGCGCGGCCTGCCGGAGGAAGAATTCTTCGCCGACGCGTTCACGACCGAGGCCGACAAGGCAGTGCCTTGATCCAGTGACAATTGCATACATGAACGCCAGACATCTTCGACTCGCCCTCTTCTGGGCCGCCGCACTGGTCTTGACCGGCCCGGCCAGCGCCCAGGCCGTGCAGCAGCGGCCCATCCGGCTCATCGTGCCCTATGCCGCGGGCGGGCCGATCGACCTCACGGCGCGCATCCTGGCCGAGAAGGTCAAGGACAGCCTCGGCACCGTCATCATCGACAACAAGCCCGGCGCCGGCGGCAACATCGGCGCCGACATGGTGGCCAAGGCCGCCCCGGACGGCTTGACGATCGGCATCGCGGCGACGGCGACGAATGCCGTCAATCCCTGGCTCTACGCCAAGATGCCCTTCGATGCCGGCACCGACTTCGCGCCGATCACGCAGATGGTGCGGGTGCCGAACGTGCTGGTCATGAACGCCGAGACCGCCAGGCGCCTGAAGATCGAAACCGTCGCTGACCTGATCGCCTACGGCAAGGCCAATCCGGGCAAGCTCAACTACGGCAGCGGCGGCAACGGCAGCGCCGGCCACCTGGCGGGCGAGATGTTCAAGAAACAGGCCGGCATCTTCGCCGTCCACATTCCCTACAACGGCGGCAATCCGGCGCAGCTGGCGCTGCTGTCGGGCCAGGTCGACTTCAATTTCGACAACCTGGCC
The DNA here is from genome assembly GCA_036496965.1 of Variovorax sp. GTDB lineage: Bacteria > Pseudomonadota > Gammaproteobacteria > Burkholderiales > Burkholderiaceae_C > Variovorax. Next base: position 3,679 of record DASXKG010000420.1, on the reverse strand, counting down.
ACCGCGGCGCCCAACATCCGCTCCGGCAAGCTCAAGGCGATCGCCGTCACCACCGCCCTGCGCAGCCCCGCGTTGCCCGACGTGCCGACGGTGGCCGCGACGCTGAAGGGCTTCTCGATCGACACCTGGTGGGGCCTGGTCGCACCGGCCGGCACGCCCCCCGAAGTGATCGCGAAGCTCAACCGCGCCTTCGTCGCCGCGCTCGAGGAGCCCGACACCAAGACCCGTTTCGCCGCCCTATTGGCCGAACCGGTGCCGACCACGCCGCAGCAGTTCGGCAGCTTCATGAAGAGCGAGTTGGCGAAATACGAAAAAGTCGTGAGAGCCACCGGCGCCAAGGTGGATTGATCACCCCGGCCGGCGAAGCCAGGCCCCTTCGTGAAACACCGCGGAACCGGCTTTGCCGGGCCGCTGGTGTTGCCCCCGGTAGGGGGAGGGAGGCTACACGAAGTGAGCAAGCCTGGGGGCGAGCAATTATTCCCCGAGGTAGGCGGCGCGCACTTTGGGGTCGCTCAGCATCACCTTGGCGTCGCCGCTCATCGTGATCAACCCCGACTCCATCACGTAGCCGCGGTCGGCCAGTTGCAGCGCGCGGCTGGCGTTCTGCTCGACCAGCATGACGGTCACGCCCTGGTCGTAGACCTGCTTGACCACCTCGAAGATCTTGTCGACCATGATCGGCGACAGACCCATCGACGGCTCGTCCAGGAGCAGCACCTTGGGGCGCGCCATCAGGGCCCGGCCCATCGCGAGCATCTGCTGCTCGCCGCCGGACATGGTGCCGGCCAGCTGCAGCGCACGCTCCTTCAGCCGTGGGAAGGTCGCGAAGACGCGGTCGATGTCCTTCGCGATCTCGGCCTTGTCCTTGCGGATGTAGGCGCCGATCAGCAGGTTCTCGGTGATGGTCATGCGCGTGAAGACGCCGCGGCCCTCGGGCACCATGACCAGGCCTTCGCCGACCAGGTCCCAGGCGCCACGGCCCTTGATGCTCTTGCCCAGGAATTCGATGGTGCCGCCGATGAAGGGCAGCGTGCCCGTGATCGCCTTCATGGTGGTGGTCTTGCCGGCGCCGTTGGAGCCGATAAGCGAAACCAGTTCGCCTTCGCGCACCTCGAAATCGATGCCCTTGACGGCCTGGATGCCGCCGTACGCGACCTTCAGGCCGCTGACTTTCAGGAGTGTCTGTGCCATCTCAATGTCCTCCGGTGCCGAGATAGGCCTCGATCACTTTTTCGTTTTTCTGAACGTCCGCCGGCGTGCCTTCGGCAATCTGCTTGCCGTAGTCGAGCACGGTCACGCGGTCGCACAGGCCCATGACCAGCTTCACGTCGTGCTCGATCAGGAGGATGGTGCGGTTGTCCTTGCGGATCTGGTCGATCAGCTCGCGCAGCATCACTTTCTCGGTCGCGTTCATGCCCGCGGCCGGCTCGTCGAGCGCGATCAGCTGCGGGTCGGTGGCCAGCGCGCGGGCAATCTCCAGGCGCCGCTGGTCGCCATAGGACAGCGTGCGCGCCTTGTAGTCGGCGAACTTGCCGATGCCGACGTAGTCGAGCAGTTCGTGCGCGCGCTCGGCGATCGCCGCTTCCTCGGCCCTGAAGCCGGCGCCGCGGAAGATGGCCCCGAAGAGGCCCGAATGCGTGCGCACATGGCGCCCGACCATCACGTTTTCGAGCGCGGTCATCTCCGCGAACAGCCGGATGTTCTGGAAGGTACGCGCGATGCCGGCCTTGGCCACCTCGTGCACCGCGGTCGGCTGGTAGGGCTTGCCGGCCAGCTCGAAGCTGCCGCTGTCAGGCGTGTAGAGCCCGGTGATGACGTTGAAGAAGGTGGTCTTGCCGGCGCCATTCGGGCCGATCAGGCCGTAGACCTGGCCGCGCAGGATCTTGATGCCGACGTCGGACAGGGCCTGCAGGCCGCCGAACCGCTTGGAAATGCCGCTGACGTCGAGGACGGTGTCTGTCATTGCTTTGCGCTCTCAGGGATTGATCGACATCGGACGCGAAGCGGCACCCGGAACTTCGTCGGCTGGCACCTCGATACCGGGTGCCGCGGCCGGCATGCCCGAGGCCTTCGCCACCCCTCGGCGGGCCAGCGACCTGCCGTGCTCCGGCGACGGCCAGAGACCGCGCGGGCGCACCAGCATGATCACGATCATCGCCAACGCAACGAACAGCTGGCGCAGGATCGAGGCGTCGAGCCGGCCGTCGGTCATGGTCTGCAGCGGTCCGGCCACATAGCGCAGCACCTCGGGCAGCGCGGACAGCAGCACGGCGCCCAGGACCACGCCCGGCAGGTGCCCGATGCCGCCCAGCACCACCATCGAGACGATCATCACCGACTCACTCAGGCTGAACGACTCGGGCGACACGAAGCCCTGGAACGACGCGAACATCGAGCCCGACACGCCGCCGAAGCTGGCGCCCATGGCGAAGGCCAGCAGCTTCATGTTGCGGGTGTTGATGCCCATCGCCTTGGCGGCGATCTCGTCTTCGCGGATCGCCATCCACGCGCGTCCGATGCGCGAGAGCTGCAGCCGGTGCGAAACCATGATCGTGAAGGCCACGAACAGCAGGAACAGGTAGTAGTACAGCGTGACCGAGGAGATCTTGTAGTCGCCGATCGACAATGGCCGCCCCAGATCCAGACCCCAGAACTTCACGGATTCGATGCCGGTGATGCCCTTCGGTCCGTTGGTGATGTTGACCGGCTGGTCCAGGTTGTTCAGGAAGACGCGGATGATTTCGCCGAAGCCGAGCGTCACGATCGCCAGGTAGTCGCCGCGCAGCTTCAGGGTCGGCGCCCCCAGCAGCGCGCCGAACATGGCAGCCACCACCAGCGCCAATGGCACCACGACCAGCAGCGGCACGTGCAGCCCGTTCGGGAACATCGCCTTGATGGCCGGGAAGGTTTCGGTGAGTTGCGGCGAGGCCAGCAGCGCGTAGAGATAGGCGCCGATGGCGAAGAAGGCGACATAGCCGAGGTCGAGCAGGCCGGCGTAGCCCACCACGATGTTCAGGCCGAGTGCCAGCATCACATAAAGCAGCGCCACGTCGGCGATGCGCACCCAGGCATTGCCCTGGCTCTGCAGCACCAGCGGCAGCACCAGGACCAGCACGACGCCGACCACGACGAGAAAGAGGTTCTTGCTGTTTTTCACGGTTCGACTCCTTAGGCCCGGTCCGCCACCCGCTCGCCGAGCAGACCCGAAGGCCGCAGCGTGAGCATGATGATCAGCACGATGAACGCGAAGATGTCGGTGTAGTTGCTGCCCAGCACATTGCCGGTCAGATCGCCGATGTAGCCGGAGCCGATGGCCTCGATCAGCCCCAGCAGGATGCCGCCGACCACCGCACCGGCGAGGTTGCCGATGCCGCCGAACACCGCCGCGGTGAAGGCCTTGAGGCCGGGGATGAAGCCCATCGCATGCTGCGCGATGCCGTAGTTGGACGCATACATGACGCCGGCCACCGCCGCGAGCACCGCGCCGATGATGAAGGTGGCCGAGATCACCACGTCGGGCCGGATGCCCATCAGCGCCGCGACGCGCGGGTTTTCGGCGGTGGCGCGCATCGCGCGGCCCAGCTTGGTGTAGTTGACCAGCCAGCTCAGGATCGCCAGGCAGATCGCGGTCACGGCCAGGATCATCACCTGGGTCGGCGAGATCACCGCGCCGCCGACG
>DASXKG010000419.1:0-4902 GCA_036496965.1 Variovorax sp. | reverse complement strand
ACCGCGCAGTCGCATGTCGCCGCAAGGAACCGGGCCGGCCCGCCGACGCCCGATCCGATGTCCAGCACCAGGTCAGCTGACGTGATCCCGGCCATCTTTGCGAGGTCATCGGTGGCGGCAAGCCCTCGCGTGTGGAACTGGTCGAATTGGCTGAGTTGCTGCGGCGTCAGCCGCTTCTCCTCCGGTCCGAAGGTCAGCAGTGCTGTGCGCAGCCGCGCGGTGAGCTCACTCGGACGGTAGTGCTCACGGACCCGAGCAACGCTGTTGGATGTGGATTCGGTATCGTTCATGATGAAGTCCCTGCTTTAGATGGAGATGGGCGCTGTGATGCGGCCGCCAGGGCTCGCGGACGAGCGGCCAGCCAGACGAAGAGCGCGAAAAGTCAACGTGTGCATGGCAAGCGCGAGTGGCACCATGAACCCGGGGATCAGGCCGAATGGAAAGCCACTGAAGGCCAGAGTCGGCATCTCGGTATGGATCAGATTCAGCGGACCCGGAGTGCTCAGCACCGCTCGTGCGGCAACATTGAGAAGCGAGAGAAGGCCGAGCACATTCCAGCCCAATGCGATCCGCCGACCGCTGGAACCCCGTGTCGCGATCCAAGCGAAGATCGGGGCGCTGAGCGCGACCAGAAGTTCGACATTGCCTCCGGCCAGGGTCAGCAGCTTCGGAGCGAGTCCCTGATGGTGCAGTTCGGTGATCGTCAGCTCGACTCCAACCCGGAATACCTGGAACCCGATCAGCAACGCGACCGGCAGGGTTGCGGCCAAGCGCCGCCCGGCGGGCAAAACCCAAATGATCAGGATGAGCGCGGCAAACACAGGCCCGACAAGCCGCACCGCGCCAGGCGGGCGCAAGCCAGGGTCGCTCAGCAGCCCCAACCAGCTGAACGCGCCGGCGTAGACGAGCCAAAGCCCGAGGACCGCCAGTGCAACCGCGCCTGCGCCGCCACGGAAAGTGCGCAGAAGCATTCCTCCGGAAAATGCAGCGACGAGGCCGGCATAGCCAAGGAAAGCAGCCGAGAGAGAGGTGGTGTCGAGCATGGTGGCAATCCCCTTTCGACGAGGATATGTCGGCTTCCTTCTCGCGATAATCGGATGTAATCTTCATGAACCATGAAGCAGAGCTACACAGTAGCGCGCGGGGCGATGGAGGGCGTCGAGGCATTCCTGCGCGTGGCGGCGCGCCGCAGCTTCCGGCAAGCAGCCGACGATCTCGGGATCACGCCGTCCGCGGTCAGCCAAATCATCCGGGCACTGGAGCTGCGAGTGGGGGTTGCGCTGTTTACGCGCACGACGCGCAGCGTCGGCCTCACCGAGGCAGGCGAGCGGTTTCTGGAGCGCGCGCGGCCGGCGTTCGAGGAAATCGTTGGCGCCGGCGATGCGGCTCGGGGATTGGCGCAGCGGCCGTCTGGGCTCCTGCGTCTCGCCGTCCCTCGGGCTGTGGTGCCGCGGCTCGTGCAGCCGATCCTTGCGTCCTTCGCGGAGGCCTATCCCGAGGTGGTGGTGGAGATCGTCGCCAGTGAAGAGCTCGTTGATTTGGCGAAGGACGGCTTCGACGCCGGAATCCGCTTGGGTGAATTCGTCGCGGCCGACATGGTCGCGGTCCGGCTCACGCCATCATTCCACTTCGCGATCGTTGCCAGCCCCGCCTACCTGGACCGGCGCGGGCGACCCGAAACGCCCGACGATCTCTACGATCATTCATGCATACGAATGCGGCGATCGAGCGGTGCGATTGCGCCGTGGCGCATGGCGGATGGCGGGCGGCCGATCGAATTGGTAGTGCGCGGACCGCTTGTCGTCAATGATTTCCAGACGATGCTCGGTGCGGCGCTCGGCGGAGTCGGGCTTGCTCAAGTACCCGAACCGATCGCACTCGAAGATGTGCGTGAAGGGCGACTCGAGGAAGTGATGACCGCGTACGCGCCTGTGACGCCCGGCGTCTTCCTCTATCACTCGGGTCGCCGCCAAGTGCTGCCCAAGCTGCGTGCGTTCATTGATCACGTACGGGGCCGTCCGGCGGATGTCGCCAACCTGCCCCGCAGATCTGATCCCGCAGCGCCGATCCAACTGCCGGGGGCAAGGCCGGTCAGGCCGGCAGGTATTTCGCCAACTCCCGCTCCAGCCCCTTCGGATCCGACCCGATCGTCGAGTTGATCCACCCCGCCATGTCGCCCAGGTAGACCTCCTCATCCCCCCGCTCCAGCCCGGCAATCACCGCCTGCGCCACTTCGCCCGGCGCCGACTTCGGACCCTGGAAGTCGCGGCTCATGTCGGTGTCGACCGCGCCCGTCATCACCGCCATCACCAGCACGCCGCGCGCGGCCAGCTCGGCGCGCACGCCCTCGGTCATGCGCAGGCCCGCGGCCTTGGAGGCGCACAGCGAGCCCATGGCCGGCAGGGCGACCTTGGCCAGGATCGACAGCACGTTGACGATCGCGCCGTCGGCGCCCAGCTGCGGCGCGAAAGCGCGGCACATGGCCAGCGTGCCGAGGTAGTTGGTCGTGATCTCGGCCTGCGCGTGGTCGATGGAATCGGCCGCCAGCAGGCCCTGGCCGCGGTTGATGCCGGCGTTGTTGACGAGCAGGTTGACGTCGCCGCAGCACGCCTTCGCCGCCGCGATCTGCGCCGGCTGGGTGATGTCCAGCGCCAGTGTCTGGAGGCGGGCGGGGTTCGCCTCGGCGAGTTCCGCCAGCGCGCCGGGATCGCGCGCCGCGGCGTAGACCTTGACGGCGCCTGCTGCCAGCAGCTGCTCCACCAGCTGGCGGCCGAGGCCGCGATTGGCGCCGGTGACGAGGGCGATGGCGTTCTGGATCTTCATGGCTTTCTTTCCTTCAAGTGAGTGCGGTGCTTTCGCCCTTGGCCGACAACCAGCCGTCGTCGATCTCCGGCAGTGGAATGGCTTCGAGCAGGGCGCGGGTGTAGGGATGCTGCGGATGGGCGAACACGGACCCGGTGGGGCCCTGTTCGACGATCCGTCCTTCATGCATCACGGCCACCCGGTCGCACAGCACGCGCACCACCGACAGGTCATGGGTCACGAAGATCATGCCCATGCCGAGGCGCGCGCGCAACTCGCGCAGCAGCAGCAGGATGCGCGCCTGGGTCGACACGTCGAGGCCGGAGACGATCTCGTCGGCGACGATCAGGTCCGGCTCCAGGGCGATCGCGCGCGCAATGCCCACCCGCTGGCGCTGGCCGCCGGACAGCTCGTGCGGATAGCGGCGCGCGAATTCGGCCGGCAGGCTGACCTGCTCGAGCAGCGCGCGCGCCTTGTCCTGCAGCAGCCCCGGTGCCGGTGGCTCGCCGCCGGCGTAGCTCACCAGGGGCTGCACCACGATCTCGCCGACGCGGCGGCGCGGGTTCAGCGCCGACAGCGGATCCTGGAAGATCATCTGCATGCGCGCGCGCAGCGGCCGCAGCGCGGCCTCGTCCAGGTGGGTGATCGCTTGCCCGGCGAAGACGATCTCGCCCTGCTGCGGCTCGTACAGCCGCAGCACCGAGCGCGCCAGCGTGGTCTTGCCCGAGCCCGATTCACCGACCAGGGCCAGGCATTCGCCGGGCGCCACCGTGAGGTCGATGCCGTGCAGGATCGGGCGCAGCGGCGGCTTGCCGAACCACGGACGCATTGCCAAGTCGGGCAGGGCCAGGCCCAGTCCGCGCACCTCGAGCAAGGGCTGGTCAGCCACGCGCCGTCCTCCGCGCCGCCCTGGCCGCGCCGCGTGCGGCCCACCAGGTGAGGTCGTAGGCCTTGGCTTCGGCCCACAGCGCGTCGGTCACCTCGGTGTCGATCGGGCGCAAGGCCTCGGCGGGACGGTCGTAGCGCGGCGTGGCGGCGAACAGGGCGCGCGTGTAGGGCGTGCGCGGCTCGTCGATGATCGAGGCCACGCCGCCCTGCTCGATGATGCGCCCCGAATGGATCACGCTCACGCTGTCGCAGAGCTTGGCGACCAGGCCCAGGTTGTGCGTGATGAACAGCACCGCCGCGCCCTCGTTGCGCTGCAGTTCGCGCAGCAGGCGCAGCACCTGGCGCTGCACCGTGACGTCCAGTGCCGTGGTCGGCTCGTCGGCAATGATGAGCTTGGGCTTGCAGGCGAAGGCGATGGCGATCAGCACGCGCTGGCGCATGCCCCCGGACAGCTCGTGGGGATACTGGCGCAGCACCGTCGCCGCCGCCCGGATCTGCACCGCATCGAGCAGTTCGAGCGCGCGCGAGCGCGCCTGGGCTCCGCGCAGGCCCAGGTGCAACGCCAGCACGTCGGCGATCTGCGCGCCGATGGTGTGGCCAGGGTTCAGCGCGCTCAGCGGATCCTGCGGGATCAGCGCGATGTCGCGGCCCAGGTGCACGCGGCGCGCTGCGGCGCTCAGGCCCAGCCAGTCCAGGCCCTGGAAGCGGATGCCGCCGGCCATCACTTCCATCTCGGGCGGCGCGATGCCCAGCACCGTGCGGCCGACCATGCTCTTGCCGGCACCCGATTCGCCGACCAGCGCATGGACTTCGCCGGCGCGGATGCGCAGCGAGATGCCGCGCAGGACGAGCCGCGCCGCGCGCTTCCAGCCGGCCCGCAGCGCCAGGTGCAGCGCGTCGATTTCCAGGCAGACGGGCGCGCCGGTCGTCATTTGGCGACCAGCGGATCGAGCGACTCGCGCAGGCCATCGCCGAGCGCGTTGCAGGCCAGCACCGTGAGCGCAATGGCCGCGATCGGCAGGCCGAGCAGCCAGGGCGTCTGGTTGACGTAGAGGCGACCTTCCTGCACCAGGCCGCCCCAGGTCGGCATGTCGGTGGACACCGAGAGACCGACGAAGGAGAGGATCGCCTCGACCACCACCGCGATGCCCATCTCCAGCGTGAACAGCGTCAGCAGCAGCGGCACCACGTTCGGCAGCACCTCGCGCCACA
>DASXKG010000418.1:0-1555 GCA_036496965.1 Variovorax sp. | reverse complement strand
AATCCCGGATCTACGCCAAGTACATTCTCAAGGATCTGCCCAACGCCAAGATCGCCATCCTCTACCAGAACGACGACTACGGCAAAGACCTGCTCAAGGGTGTCAAGGACGGGCTGGGCGCGAATGGCGCCAAGATGATCGTCGCCGAAGCGACCTACGAGGTGACCGACCCGACGGTCGACTCGCAGATCCTCACCCTGCAGAACTCCGGCGCCGACACCTTCATCGACATCACCACGCCCAAGTTCTCGGCGCAGGCCATTCGCAAGGCCTTCGACTCGGGCTGGAAGCCGCTGCACATCATCAACAACGTCGGCGCCTCGGTCGGCTCGGTGCTGGTGCCGGCCGGGCTCGACAAGTCGACCGGCCTGCTGACCGTGCAGTACTACAAGGACCCCAACGATCCGCAGTGGAAGGACGACCCGGCCATGCTCGAATGGCGCGCCTTCATGGGCCGCTTCTACCGCGAGGGCGACCCGAAGGACGCCTCCAACCTCTATGCCTACCTCGCGGCGCAGACCATGGTGCAGATCCTGAAGCAGTGCGGCAACGACCTGACGCGTGAAAACGTCATGAAGCAGGCCGCCAACATCAAGAACCTGAAGCTGCCGCTGCTGTTGCCGGGCATGGCGCTGAACACCACGCCGACCGATTTCGCGATCGTCAAGCAGGGCCAGCTGGCGCGCTTCACGGGGACGCTGTGGCAAGGCTTTGGCGAGGTGCTGAGCACTTCCGATTGAATGTCGGAGCTTGCAGGCGATGAGCAAGGCTTTCACGAAGGAGAGCGAAGCCGACGACGAAGATGATGGCGGCGCAGCGTTGCCCCCGCTGCCGGCGGGTGGCAAGAACTACATGACACCGGCCGGCTACGCCCGGCTGCGCAGCGAGTTGCTGGCGCTGATGGACGAGGAGCGGCCGAAGGTGGTGGAAGCCGTCCACTGGGCCGCCAAGAACGGCGATCGCTCGGAGAATGGCGACTACCTCTACGGCAAGAAGCGCCTGCGCGAGATCGACCGGCGCATCCGCTTCCTGACCAAGCGGCTCGAGGTGGCGGAGCTGACCGACCCGTCGGTGCACCACGGCAGCGACCAGGTCTTCTTCGGCGCGACCGTGCGCTACGCCGACGACAGCGGCGAGGAGCGCGAGGTGACCATCCTGGGCATCGACGAGGCCGATACCGCGCAGGCGCAGGTCAGCTGGATCGCGCCGGTCGCCCGGGCGCTGCTCAAGGCCAGGCAAGGGGATGTGGTCAAGCTGGCGACGCCGGGCGGCGTCCGGGAGATCGAGGTGCTGAGGGTCAGCTACCCGGCGCCCGCGGCATCGATCTGATCAGGGTGCCGGAACCGTCCGCGCCGCAGCCAGCACCGACGAGGTCCGCCGCGCCGCCCGGAGCACCGCCTCCAGGTGCGTGCGGTCGCGCACCGCGATCACGAAGCGCAGGTCGGTCGAATCCTGCGGCGTCTCGTCGGCCATCTCCACGTGCGTGATGTCGGCTTCCGCCTCGGCCAGGGTGGAGGCGACCCGCGCCAGCACGCCTTTGTCGTTGCGCACCGTG
>DASXKG010000417.1:0-4185 GCA_036496965.1 Variovorax sp. | reverse complement strand
CCGGGGCCGGGGACTGGCACTTTCGGGAAGACCGCGATCGATCCGCTTGCAGAAGCTGTCTTTCGAAACGGGAGCGCCGCATTTCATTTCAATGGTGGGTCGGCTGTCGCCGATCTGGGCGAAATCCCGGTCGCAATTGAGGGTGCCAGAGAAGGCGCAATTCCCCAGAAGGATCAAAAAAATCGCAATTGGAATTTGCTTTGACATGCCTTTCCGGCAACCTTCAGGTGGTTGGGGAATATCGCATGGAGGCCGTGCTCCCGAATCCAGCCAATGCCTTTGCATCGATCGGAAGCATCCGAAGGCATCGAGAGGAGCGCTTGCTAGAGCAGCCGACCCAACAGGGTGGTATTGCGCCCCATGGCGCGCTTCATGTCCTTCGATTCGCGCGCATCGGTCTTGGCCATCGAGAAGGCGAAGATGCCGGCCGTGAGGATCACGCAAACGCCGACTGCGATCATCAATCCGACGAAGGACGCGAAATACCAGGCCAGGCCCAGGGCGGCGATGTTGACGAGCAGGATGACGGCACGCATGCAGCGCACGGTAGCAGACAAGCTGGGCGGCCCGGCGTGAACTAATGCGCGGAATGCCGCTACTTGTCAGCTGGTCGCCGGCACCGGCCCGGGCGGGGTCGGCAGTTCGAAGGCCCTGAGCAGCAGCCGGGTCAGGTCCGGCATGTAGATGGATGGGCCCTGCGGCGGCAGCAGCCCCGGCGTGAAGCCCAGGGCCTCGAAGCGCTTCAGCAACGCCGGGTCGGCGCTGATGATGTGGATCGGCACCTCCCAGCTGGCGCCGGGCCCGCTCACGCTGGCCAGCGGCTGGTGGTCGCCGAGCACGATGGTCAGCATCTTCGGCGGCGCCTTGCCGTGCAGATAGTCGCCCAGCCAGCCGAAGGTGTAGGCCAGCGATTCGAGGTAGGCCGGCACCGGCTCCAGCCAGGAGATGGGCTGCGCCCGCGCCTGCGCGACCTGCTCGGGCGTGTAGGCGTCGGCGCGCAGCAACCGGCTCCAGTCGGCGACAGGCGGCGCCAGCGGCCGGAAGGGCGCATGGCTGGCGAGCGTCGGGAAGACGACGAAGCGCGGCGCGCGCCCGGACGCCGGCTGGGCCAGTTCCTGCGCCTGCAGCAGCGCCATCGAGGCCTGGTCGGGGATGCGCCAGTGGCCGAAGGCCGTCCCGCTGTAGCCCATGCCGTCGGCATCCGCGTAGCGGTCGAAGCCGTAGAAGCTGCCCTCCGGCCAGGGCCGCTGCAGGCCGGGCATCCAGCTCACGGTGCGCCAGCCATGGGCCTTGAAGTCGCTCACCAGCGTCGGCCGCCGGGTGGCGAGCAGCAGTTCGTAGTTGCCGGGGTCGCGCGTGTCGACGCCGGACAGGAGCGCCGAATGGGCCAGCCAGGAAGCGCCGGCGTAGGTCGTCGAGCGCACCCGCGCCGACACCACGGCGCGACCGCCGGCCGCGAGCCGGCGCTCGAATTCGGCGCGCGCCGGGGCCAGCGCCGCGGCTTGGCGCGGGTCGTCCAGTGTGCAGACGCCGTAGGACTCGGCAAACAGCAGCAGCACGTCGGCGCCGCCGAGGGCGCCGAGGTTGCGGTCGAAGGCCGGGCTCGGTGTCAGCTGGGCGGCCGTCCGGCCCGGCGACAGTTGCACCGCGAGCAGGCCGGCCTGGCGGGCGATGATCGGCGACACCGGCATCGAGAAGAACCAGCGCGTGTCGCGGCCACCGACGCCCTGCAGCGAGAACACGGCCAGCAGAACCAGGCCGGCGGCGCCGACCGCCAGTGCAGGTTGTCGCCAGGCGAGCTGGTACGCCATCGCCGTCCAGCAGCGGCGTGCCACCAGATACATCGCGTACACGGTCAGCAAGGCCAGCAGCACGCCGAGCGCCAGCTGCCATGCGGAGGTGTTCCCCATGCGGACCACATCGAACAGGTGGCGCCCGTCCCAGTAGAGGTTGATCTGGCGCCCGAACACCGCCGAGGCCGTGACTTCGAGGTAGCGCGTGACGACGAAGAAGGTGGTCAAGAGCGCCAGGCCGCGCAGCAGCCGTGCGCTCGCCATCCCGCGCCAGCGCACCCAGGCGTCCAGCGCCAGCGTTGCCATCGCGAGCTCGAAGGACAGCCGCGCGGCGGGTCGCGCCCACAGCGTCGGCCAGACGTTCTCCAGGGTCAGCAGCGCGTCGAGGACTGCGAAGGGCAGGGCGAAGTGCAGCAGCCAGCGCGGCCATCCGGGCCACGGTCGCGCTTCGGCGCGACGGGCATGTGCAGCGCCGTAGGTCACCCGTTCACCGCCTCGGCTGCGCAGGCAGGGTGGCGGACCGGCGCGGGCGGCGCGCGGCAAGCCACGCCAGGTCGGCCGCGAAGGAGGCGCTCAGGGCCGCCAGGCTGAGGGCCGCGATGGCGCGGCTCCACGGCAGCGCGATGACCGGGCCGAGGCAGACGATCAGGCCGGTGATCTGGACCACGCAGACCGTCTTGCGGCGCAGGCTGGGTGCGAGCGGCCGGGCGATCCAGGGCCAGGCCATGCCGGCCAGCACGAAGGCGTAGCGCATCAGGCCGGCGGCCAGCACCCAGGCGCCAGCCTTGCCGAAGCCGACCACCAGCAGGCTCAGCACCAGCACCAGCAGGGCATCGCATTCCATGTCGAAGCGGGCGCCGAAGGCACTGGCCAGGCCCTGCGCGCGCGCCAGCGGGCCGTCGAGCGCATCCAGCAACGCGGCCAGGGTGGCGACGACGATCGTCCACCAGGCCAGCGCGTCGGCCTGCACGGGCTGGGCGCCGACGCCGGCCGCCAGCAGCGCGATCAGCGCCAGGCGCACCAGGGTCAGGCGGTTCGCGGCGCCGAAACGGGTGTGCGGGGAATGGGCCGGCAGTGCCTGCAGCACGCCGGCGAAGACCAGGCCGAAGACGGCGACCGCCTGGACGCAGAACCAGGGTCCGAGTCCGGCGCCGAAGGCCTGCGCCGACGCAGCGACGGTCAGCGCCAGCAGGCAGGGCAAGGCCGCGCGCACGGCATCGCGCCGCAGCGCCGCCGCGCGCTGAGCCGGCATGGCGGGCGCGGCATCGCCATGCGGCACGGGCAGCGTCTTAAGATCGGCTTCCATCGGCTTGAAGGAACATGGGTCGCTCGCCCGGCGGGCGCAAAGAGATGCCAGCATATCCGTCCCCCGCGGTTTCCGCATCGTCGCGCGCCTGCTGGATCGAGGCGCCCGGTCGGGCCGCGATCCGGGCGGCGGATATCGGCCCCTGCGGTCCCGGCCAGGTGCAGGTGTGCGCGCTGCACAGCGGGATCAGCCGGGGCACCGAGCTGCTGGTGTATCGCGGCGAGGTGCCGGCCAGCGAGTTCGAGCGCATGCGCGCTCCGTTCCAGGAAGGCGATTTCCCGGCACCGGTGAAGTACGGCTACGCCAGCGTCGGCCGTGTGGAGGAGGGACCGGATGCGCTGCGCGGGCGCGCTGTGTTCTGCCTGCATCCGCACCAGACGCGCTACCTCGTGCCCGCCGATGCCGTGCATCCGCTGCCCGAAGGCCTGCCGCCCGCGCGCGCGGTGCTGGCCGCGAACATGGAGACCGCCGTCAATGCGCTCTGGGATGCCGCGCCTCGCATCGGCGACCGCATCGCGGTGGTCGGCGGCGGCGTGGTCGGACTGCTGGTGGCGTGGCTGGCGGGCCGCCTGCCGGGCTGCAGCGTCGAACTGGTCGATGTGCGCGAGGCGCGGCGCAGGCTCGCCGAGCGACTCGGCGTCGGCTTCGCGGGCCCCGGGAACGCGCGCGCCGAGGCCGACCTGGTGGTGCATGCAAGCGGCAGCGCCCAGGGGCTGGCGACCGCGCTACGCCTCGCCGCCTTCGAGGCCACCGTGCTGGAAATGAGCTGGTATGGCCGGCGCGAAGTCGGCCTGCCGCTCGGGGAGGCTTTCCACTCGCGCCGGCTGCTTCTCAAGAGTTCGCAGGTCGGCCATGTGGCTGCCGCGCAGCGCTCGCGCTGGTCGCATGGACGCAGGCTGGCGCTGGCGCTGTCTCTGCTGCGCGATCCGGTGCTCGACGATCTGATCACCGACAGTTCGCCTTTCGACGAGCTGCCCGCGGTGCTGGGACGACTGGCTGCAGGTGCGCCCGACACGCTGTGCCATCGCATCGACTACTAGCTTGAAAACACCCCCGAAGCGCCTGCGGCGCCTCCCCCTCCAGGGG
>DASXKG010000416.1:0-1908 GCA_036496965.1 Variovorax sp. | reverse complement strand
CGCCATGGCTGGGGATTCCACCGCCGCCATGTCGAGGCCGAACAGCGCCGCCATGTCATCGGTCTCCAGCACTTTGCCGGTGTCGGGGGCGTGCTTCGTCAGCGAAAGCGCCCCGTCGATCCGCGCCACCAAATCGTTCTCGTTCACCGCGCGCAGGTAGAACAACAGCTCCGGCGCCCCGTCGAGCCGCGCGCCGATGCCATACAACACCGCCGCGACGTGCTTGCACATCGAAGCGTAGTCGGGACAACTGCACGCGAAGCTGATCTCGGAGGGCTTGGGAAACAGGCCGACACCTTGGCGACAGATACGCTCCATCACGCCCTTTGAGAAGCGTCCCTGCAACAGCTCCACCAGTGAGTCGATCCCGCCAGCGCAGTCGGCACAGATCGACGACCACTGCTTCTTTGGCACCTCGCCGATGTTGACCGTCACCGTGTAGAGCGACGAGCCGCTGACCGTCGCCTTTACCTCGCGTGGTGCAATCTGCAGGTCGACCACCGAGCCGTTGCGCACATAGGTGCGGCCGCGCTTCAGGCGGCTCTCGAGGTCGCGGTAGCTTTCCAGGTTGTCGCACCACGCGTTGCCCCAGAAGGTGGTGGTGATGGCGCGGCCCTCGATCCTCACCGGTGCGACGGGGTGGCCCTTCTTGGCCAGCTTGGCCATCGCCCGTGCGGCCCGGCGGCGGCGTTCGGCGACTGGAACGTAGGCGGGCCATCTATCATCGTAGCGTGACATGGTCCTCATTCCTTCATCGCGGCATGCAGGTCGAGCCTGACCAGGCGCAGCAATTGGTCGTCCGGCATCTCGGTCAGGTTGAGCTCGCCAGTGCCGGTCAACAGCTCATTGGACAGCCCCTGCTTCGAGTCGATCAAGGCATCGATCTTCTCTTCCACCGTACCGCGGCAAACGAATTTATGCACCAGCACATTCCTGTTCTGTCCAATACGGAAGGCGCGATCGGTCGCCTGGTTCTCCACCGCAGGGTTCCACCAGCGGTCGAAGTGCACGACATGTGACGCGGCGGTGAGGTTAAGGCCCGTGCCGCCGGCGCGCAGCGATAGTACGAAGAATGGCACGGTCTCCTCGTGCTGAAAGCGCTGCACCAACGCGCGGCGGTCTTTCACTGGCGTGTCGCCATGCAGCACGAGGCCGGAGCGGCCAAAGACGCCGCCGAGGAATCCGGCCAACGGCACGGTCATCTCCCGGAACTGGCTGAACAGCAGCAGCTTTTCCTGCCGCGCCGCGATCACCTCGGCGATCTCGCGCAGGCGGGCCCATTTGCCACTGTCCACCTCGGCCCAGGCGTTGTCGTGCAGCCACTGCGAGGGATGGTTGCAGATCTGTTTGAGCCGCATCAGCATCGCCAACACGACGCCCTTGCGTTCGATACCGTCGGCTTCCTCCAGGCGCTTTTCCAGGTCCTGCACTGCCTGTTCATATAGCGCCGCCTGTTTGCGGCTGAGGCCGCAATACGCCTTCAACTCGGTCTTGTCGGGCAGGTCGGCGATGATCGCCTTGTCGGTCTTCATGCGGCGCAGGATGTAGGGCCGAACCAGCTCGCGCAGTGGGCCATACGGATTGGTCTCGCGGTCGGCAAGCTGCTTGGTGTAGCCCGTGAATTGCTTGGCATTGCCCAGCAGCCCAGGGTTGATGAAATCGAAGATCGACCAAAGATCACCGAGGTGGTTCTCCACCGGCGTGCCGGTCAGCGCGATGCGTGCCTTCGCCTTCAACGCCTTGGCGACCTTGGTCTGCTTGGCGTTCGGATTCTTGATCGCCTGCGCCTCGTCGAGGATGGCGAAACGCCAGGCGGTCTCGGTCAATGTTGGGAGGCGCAGCAGTGATCCGTAGCTGGTTATCACCAAATCCAGCTTGGCCGCCCGTTCCGGCGCGAACTGCTTCACC
>DASXKG010000415.1:0-3925 GCA_036496965.1 Variovorax sp. | reverse complement strand
CTGCTGCTCACGATCGCTTTCCAGCTCTAGGGCGCAGGGACCGTTTTTCAGAAGGGGGCTCGCGTGCGCCGCGCGATACACTCGTCCCGATGCAACCCCCGCGCCTGTGGTTCATCGTGCTGGCCTGCCTGGGCCTGCTTTGCACCTCTCTGCCGGCGCCGGCGCAAGACACGCCGCTGGCCATCGGCTCCAAGCGCTTCACCGAGTCCTACATCCTGGCCGAGATCCTGGCGCAGACCGCGGCCACCCAAGCGACACCGCCGCCGGTCGTGCGCCAAGGCCTGGGCAACACCGCCATCGTCTACGAGGCGCTGCGTTCCGGCGGCATCGACCTGTACGCGGAATACACCGGCACCGTGGCGCTGGAGATCCTGAAGAATCCTCAATCGATGTCGCGCGAGGCCATGAACGCCGCGCTGGCGCCGCTGGGCCTGGGGGTGGCGATTCCGTTCGGCTTCAACGACGGCTACGCCCTGGCCATGCTGGCGACCGAAGCCGACCGCCTCGGCATTCGAACGCTGAGCGACCTGGCGCGCCATCCCGAACTCAAGCTCGGCCTGTCGAACGAATTCATCGGCCGCGCCGACGGCTGGCCGGGACTCGCGGTGCGCTACGGCTTCACGCAGACGCCGACCGGGCTGGATCACGGCCTGGCCTACGACGCCATCGGAGCCAGGCAGGTGGACGTGATCGACATCTACACCACCGACGCCAAGATCGAGCACCTGGGCCTGCGCGTGCTGACGGACGACCGCCAGTTCTTTCCCCGCTACGACGCCGTCGTGCTCTATCGGCTGGACGTGCCCGAGCGCTGGCCGAAGGCCTGGGCCGCGCTGCAGAAGCTCGAGGGTCGCATCGACGAGCGCGCCATGATCGCGATGAACGCCCGCGCCGAACTGCAGGGCGTCCCCTTCGACGTGATCGCACGCGATTTCCTGGCCGCGTCGGCCAGCGGCGCGAAAGCCCCCGGCGCCAGCGGCGATGGCGGCCGCGGCTTTGCCGCCAAGCTCTTCGGCCCCGATCTCGGACGCCTCGCCCGCCAACACCTGATGCTGGTGGTCGTTTCCGTGGGGCTGGCAATCCTCATCGCGGTGCCGCTGGGCATCCTGGTCTTCCCCCATGTGCGGCTGCGCGCCGTGGTGCTGGGCCTGACCGGGCTCTTGCAGACCATTCCCTCACTGGCGCTGCTGGCGGTTCTGATCTCGCTGATCGGGGTGATCGGCACCCTGCCGGCGCTGATCGCGCTCACGCTCTATTCGTTGCTGCCGATCATGCGCAACACGGTGGCCGGCCTGGCGGAAGTGCCCGCCGGACTGCAGCAGGCCGGCACCGCGCTCGGCATGAGCGGTGCCCAATGCATGCGCATCGTGCTGTTTCCGCTGGCCCTGCCGACGCTGCTGGCCGGCGTGCGCACCGCGACCACCATTGCCATCGGCACCGCGACCATCGCGGCCTTCATCGGGGCGGGCGGCTTCGGGGAACGCATCGTGACCGGGCTGGCGCTCAACGACCGGCAATTGCTGGTGGCGGGGGCGATACCGGCCGCGGTGCTGGCGTTGCTGAGCGAGGCCTTGTTCGAGCTGATCGAGATGTGGATGCGGCGCGGACGGGGGCGATAGGGAAGCCTACTTCCCCACCAGCTGCGTCAACCGCTCCGCCTCGAAGCACTCCTTCTTCGCCGCATCTCCCGGCACGCAATCCGCATGCCCGGGCCGCGCTGCGAGCGACTCGATCGCCTGCCAGAGCAATGCAATCTGGTGCTCCTGCGACGAAGCGTTGTCGATCAGGCCACGCATCGCCAGCGACAGCGGATCGTCTTCCAGCGTGATGCCGTAGGCCGAGAACTTGGTGTCCGCCGTGGTCACGTCGGCGCTGCTGCCGGTCTTCGACGGAATGATGCGCGCCGGAATCCCCACCGCCGTGGCGCCCGCGGGCACCGGCTTGATGACCACGGCGTTGCTGCCGATCTTCGCGCCGTCGCCCACGACGAAGCCCCCGAGCACCTTGGCGCCGGCGCTGACCACCACGTTCCTGCCCAGCGTCGGATGCCGCTTGGCGCCCTTGTAGAGCGAGGTGCCACCCAGCGTCACGCCCTGGTAGATGGTGCAGCCGTCGCCGATCTCGGCGGTCTCGCCGACGACGACGCCCATCGCATGGTCGAAGAAGACCCGCTCGCCGACGATCGCGCCGGGATGGATCTCGATGCCGGTGAGCCAGCGCGAGCACTGGGAGATGAAGCGCCCCAACCACTTCAGCCCATGGCCCCAGCACCAGTGCGCCACACGGTGCAGCAGCACCGCGTGCAGCCCCGGGTACAGGGTCAGCACCTCCCAGCGGGTGCGGGCCGCCGGATCGCGATCGAGGATGCACTGGATGTCGGAGCGCAGCCGGGAGAACATGCTTTGTTCGAGTTATTTGGATATGGGCCGGCGAGTCTATAGCCCCGGCTCTTCACGTGCAGCGGATGGGGTCTTGGACTCGCCGCGGGCCGCTTCGCCCATCGCCTTGGCGATGCCGCGCAGGATGTGGATCTCCTCGGGCGTGGGCTGCGCGCGGTTGAACAGCTGCTGCAGCCGGGGCATCAGTTTCTTCGGCGCCTGCGGATCGAGAAAGCCGATCTCCACCAGCGCGCTCTCCCAGTGGTCGAGCATGCCGGCCACCGCCCGGGCGTCGGCCGCGCGCAGCGCCGGCGTGGCATCGCGCACCGCGTAGCCGCCCAGCGCCAGCCGCCATTCGTAGGCGATCACCTGGATCGCCGCGCCGAGGTTGAGCGAACCGAACTTCGGGTCGGTCGGGATGCTGAGGGCGACATGGCAGCGGTAAACGTCCTCGTTGCGCATGCCGAAGCGTTCCGAGCCGAACAGGAAGGCCACGTGCTGCTCGGCGCCGGCGGCGAGCGGTTCCAGGTGCTCGCGCGGTGTGCGCGTGGGCGGCCCGAAATCGCGCGGCACCATCGCGGTCGCGCACAGGTGGGTGACGCCGTCGAGTGCCTGATCCAGGGTCTCGACGATGCGCGCGTTGGCCAGCACGTCCAGGGCGCCGCTGGCGCGCTGGATGGTCTCCTCGCGCCGCAGCACGTTGGCCCAGCGCGGCGCGACCAGCACCAGGTCGTCGAAACCCATGGTCTTGAGCGCGCGGGCGGCGGCGCCGACGTTGCCGGCGTGGCTGGTCTGGATCAGGATGAAACGGGTGCGCATGAAACTTGGCGAAGGCAGTGGACCGGCCGCGTCGGCGCGCAGCCGTTAAAATGCCCCGATTCTCGCTGCCCGCATCGCCGGGCCGCTTTCCGGGGGCCGTCACCAGCCCATCGCCCCGCTTCCGTTCTTCGCACAATTCAATGTCGTCCCCCAACCTGCATCCCATGCTCAACGTGGCCGTCAAGGCCGCCCGCGCCGCCGGCGCCATCATCAATCGCGCCGCGCTCGACGTCGAAGCGGTGCGCGTTTCACAAAAGCAGGTCAACGACTTCGTGACCGAAGTCGATCACGCGAGCGAGCGCGCCATCATCGAGACGCTGCTCACCGCCTACCCGGGGCACGGCATCCTGGCCGAGGAATCGGGCACCGAGCATGGCGCCAAGGATTCCGAATTCGTCTGGATCATCGATCCGCTGGACGGCACCACCAACTTCATCCACGGCTTTCCGGTGTACTGCGTGTCGATCGCGCTGGCGGTGCGCGGCAAGGTCGAGCAAGCGGTCATCTACGACCCCAGCCGCAACGATCTCTTCACCGCCACCAAGGGCCGCGGCGCCTACATGAACGACCGCCGCCTGCGCGTGAGCAAGCGCACGCGGCTGAACGAATGCCTGATCTCCACGGGCTTTCCGTTCCGCACCGGCGACAACTTCAAGCAGTACCTGGCCATCATGGCCGACCTGATGCCGCGCGCGGCCGGCCTGCGCCGGCCCGGGGCGGCGGCGCTC
>DASXKG010000414.1:0-1627 GCA_036496965.1 Variovorax sp. | reverse complement strand
GCGGGTGTCGCCGGTTTCGATGAGCTGCTGCAGGTACACCGCCTGGTGTGCCCGGTGAAAGGAGCCGAGCCCGAGGTGGAGTTCGACGAATTCGGGCGAAGGGGCTTGCGTCATGTCAGGACCTCCACCGCGTGTCGGATGCATTCATGCAGCGACCGCGTTGCCTTCGCTGTTGAAGAAATGCAGCACCGAGGGATCGAGTTCGACGTTGACGGCGTCGCCGGCCTGCAAGTCGGTGCGGTCGTTCTGGCGCGCGATCAGTTGCAGGCCGTCGACCTCGACGTGGATCAGCGTGTCGGCGCCGAGCGCTTCGATCAGTTCCACCGTGGCCGGCGCCCCCGCCCCCTGGCCTGCCGGATGGACGCGCAGCGCCTCCGGCCGCATGCCGAGGAATCCGTCCGCCGGCAGCCGGCCGCCGGTCTGCTGCGAGAAGCTCGGAATGGTGCGCGCGCCCACCATGTTCATCGAGGGCATGCCGATGAACTGGGCGACGAACTGGTTGGCCGGCCGGTCGTACAGGTCCATCGGCGTGCCCACCTGCTCGATCAGGCCGTCGCGCAGCACCACCACCCGGTCGGCCAGCGTCATGGCCTCGACCTGGTCGTGGGTGACGTAGATGCTGGTGGCGCCGAGCGCGCGATGCAGCTTGTGGATCTCCACCCGCGTGTTGCCGCGCAGCGCCGCATCGAGGTTGGACAGCGGTTCGTCGAACAGGAACACCTTCGGCGCGCGCACGATGGCGCGCCCGATCGCCACCCGCTGCCGCTGGCCGCCCGAGAGTTCCTTCGGCGTGCGCGTCAGGTACTGCGTCAGGTTGAGCGTCTTGGCCGCGTAGTCGACCTTGGTCTTGATCACGTCCTTGGCCACCTTGGCCAGCTTCAGCGCGAAGGACATGTTGTCGTACACGCTCATGTGCGGATACAGCGCATAGCTCTGGAACACCATCGCCAGGTCGCGCTTGCCCGAGGGCGTCTGCGTGATGTCCTTGCCGTCCAGCGACAGCTTGCCGCTGGTGATCGGCTCGAGCCCGGCGATCAGCCGCAGCAGGGTCGATTTGCCGCAGCCCGAAGGGCCGACGAAGACGATGAACTCGCCCTTGTCGATCTCCAGGTTCACGCCCTTGATGACATGCGTCTCGCCGAAGCTTTTCTTGATGTTGTCGAGTTGGAGGTAGGCCATGGATGTCCCCTGTTCGTTTACTTGACGGCGCCGAAGGTGAGGCCCTGGACCAGCTGCTTCTGGCTGAACCAGCCGAACACCACGATCGGCGCGATGGCCATCAGCGAAGCGGCCGAGAGCTTGGCCCAGAACAGGCCTTCGGGACTGGAGTACTGCGAGATCATCGTGGTCAGCGTGCCGGCCTTGGCCGACACCAGGTTGAGCGCCCAGAAGGCCTCGTTCCAGCTCAGCACCAGGCACAAGAGGCCGGTCGAGGCCAGGCCGCCGATCGACAGCGGCAGCACCACGTGGCGGAACTCGGTCCAGATGCTGGCGCCGTCCATGCGCGCGGCTTCGAGGATCTCGGGCGGGATGTCCTTGTAGTTCGTGTAGAGCATCCACACCATGATCGGCAGATTGGAGAGCGTGAACACGACGATCAGCGCTGTGCGCGAATCGAGCAGGCCGG
>DASXKG010000413.1:0-6612 GCA_036496965.1 Variovorax sp. | reverse complement strand
CGGCACCACGTCGCCCAGCAGCGACGTGAGCATGCAAGGCGTGCAGGCCGGGGTCGACCTGTTCGTCAACAACCGCTGGAACGCCGGCATCTATGCCGGCCAGATGCAAAGCGACTCGCGGGTGGAGGGCATGTACGGCCTGAGCTTCTTCAACCGGGTCTTTGCCGGCAATGCGCGCTCCGACAACGTCTACCTCGGCGGCTATGCCACCTACGCGAACCCGCAGGGCCAGTACGCGGACTTCGTGCTGCAGTACGGCCACCACGACGTGACCGTGACGCCGGTCAGCGGCTTGGTGACCGACAGCGACGGCAACAGCCTGACGGCATCGGCCGAGGTGGGCCAGCGCTTTGCGCTCGGCGGCGGCTGGGGCGTGGAGCCGCAGGCGCAGCTGATCTTCAACCAGCAGCACATGGGCAATGCGCTGATCACCGGCGCCCTGGTGAGCCAGGATGCGGCCAGCACGGCGATCGGTCGGCTGGGCGTGCGCATCACCGGCGACTTCGTGACCGGCCTGGGACGGCTCGCGCCCTATGCGCGGCTGAACGTCTGGCACGGCTTCAGCGGCACCGACAATGCCACCTTCATCGGACCGGCAGGTGTCGCAACGATCGGCAACGGCATCGGCTACACCTCGACCGAAGCCGCCGTCGGCCTCACGCTCGCGCTCTCGCCGAAGGCGAGCGTCTACGGCGAACTCGGCAAGCTCTTCCACAACGGGGGCAGCGATGCGCAGGTGAGCTCCTCGGTGGAAGGCTCGGTGGGCATCAAGGTGAAGTTCTAGCTGGCTGGCCCATCGGGGCATGAGAGCTTTCGCCAAGCAGCGGCGGAAGCTTCACTGGAAGAGTTGCCTCTTTCCCGCAGACGACCCGCGTCGCGATATGGAACATCGCGATCCGGATTCACAAGCGCGCAGGGGAGGCACCAATGGGCAATGGTTTGCGGTCGGCACTGCGGCGCCTGTACTGGCGCCGGGCGATTGCGTCTCTGAAACTCCTCGCCGGGCTGCTGGCGCCGTGGCTGCTGGTCGGCCTCGCCTACCTGCTGTTTCTGCAGCTTGAATTCACCGATTCGCCCTGATACGGGGCTTCGCGCTAGCCGCCGGCAAGCCCGGCACCGCGGCCCGCAGCCGCTCGCGAAGCGGACTTCGGCGGCCGCCTGCCCGAACACAAAAATGGGCTGGCCCGCAACCTGCCAAATTCCCTAACAAGATATTTATAATATCCTGCTAATATATTTATAGATCACCCCCCTCCTTCCTTCATCCCACAGGAGCCATCACGTGAGCAATCCTCGCTGGCAAGGCGTCTTCCCCGCCATCACCACCAAGTTCCACGCCGACGAAAGCATCGACGCCGAAGGTACCGCGAAGCACATCGACTTCCAGATCCGCAATGGCATCCACGGCCTCGTCACCTGCGGCTCGCTCGGCGAGGCGAGCACGCTGACGCTGGAGGAAAAGCTGCAGATTGCCAAGATCGCGCTGGAGGCCAGCGACGGGCGCGTGCCGGTCCTGGCCAATGTCTCCGAAACGAGCACGCGCGAGGCGCTGCGCTACATCGCCGGCGCCAACCAGCTCGGCGTCGCCGGCTTCATGGTGATGCCCTCCGTGATCTACGTGGCCGATGCGCGTGAAGCCATGCTCAATGTGCGCACCATGGCCGAGGCCGCGCAAAAGCCGGTGATGGTCTACAACAACCCGATCGCCTACCGCGTCGATCTGAAACCCGAGCACATGGCCGAACTGGCCGATTGCGAATGGATCGTCGCCATCAAGGAGAGCACCGACAACATCCGCCGCATCACCGACCTGCGCAACACCGTGGGCGACCGCTACCAACTCTTCCTGGGCGTCGACGACCTCGCCTACGAAGGCCTGGCGCTCGGCTGCGACGGCTTGCTGGCCGGCGTGGGCTGCGCCTTCCCGCGCGAGAACGTGGCGCTCTACGACCTGATGAAGGCCGGCAAGTTCGCCGAGGCGCTCAAGCTCTACCAGTGGATGACGCCCATGCTGCACTTGGACGTGTCCACCAAGCTGGTGCAGAACCTGAAGCTCATCGACGTGCTGGTCGGCGTGGGCACCGAGCACATGCGCCGCCCGCGCCTGCCGCTGATCGGCAGCGAGCGCGAAGCCGTGGAGGCCATCGTCAAGAAGGCGCTCGCGACGCGGCCTGCCGAATACCAGTCGGTCCTCTGATCGCCCTTCGAATCACCGAATCGCCCGTTCAACCACTCCAGGAACCAGCATGAAGACCCCAGCACACAAGATCTCGGCGCTCGGCGTTGCGGCCATCGCGGCACTCGCCCTTGCGGCCACCACGCATGCGCAGGAGCAGGTGGTGAAGATCGGCCACAGCGGTCCCCTGTCAGGCCCCAACGCCTTCGCGGGCAAGGACAATGAAAACGGCGTGCGCCTCGCCGTCGAGGAGCTCAACGCGAAGAAGATCATGGTCGGCGGCAAGACGCTCAAGTTCGAGCTGCAATCCGAGGACGACCAGTGCGACGCCAAGACGGGCGTCAGCGTCGCGCAAAAGTTCGTGGACGACGGCGTCAAGTTTGTCATGGGGCCCTACTGTTCGGGCGTGGCCATTCCTGCTTCGCGCGTCTACAGCGACGGCGGCGTGCTGCTGTCCACCGTGGGCACCAACCCCAAGGTGACGCAGGGCGGCTACAAGAACCTCTACCGCATCATCGCGAGCGACAACCAGATCGGCTCCGCCATGGCGGTCTACGCGGCCAAGGTGCTCAAGATGAAGACGGTGGGCGTGATCGACGACCGCACCGCCTTCGGCCAGGGCCTGGCCGAGGAGTTCACCAAGGAGGCGAAGGCGCAGGGCCTCGCCATGGTGCGGCAGGAGTTCACCACCGACAAGGCGGTCGACTTCACCGCCATCCTGACCAACCTGAAGGCTCAGCAGCCCGACGCGATCTTCTTCGGCGGCTACGCGCCGCAGGGCGCACCCATGGCGCGCCAGATGAAGCAGCTCGGCATCTCCGCCAAGCTGCTCGGCGGCGACACGCTGTGCAGCCCGTCGATGGGCCAGATCGGCGGCGATGCCGTCAACGATGTCGTCTTCTGCGCCCAAGGCGGCTCGATCCTCGAGAAGGCGGTCAGCGGCCCCGCGTTCAAGGCGAAGTTCAAGAAGCGCTTCAATGTCGACGCCGACGCCTACGCGGCTTCGTACTACGACCAGGTGATGTTCATCGGCGAGTCCATGCAAAAGGCCAACTCCATCGACCCCGACAAAGTGGGCGCGGAGCTCTACAAGGCGACCTACAAGGGCGTGGCCGCCACCTACAGCTACGACGACAAAGGCAACCTGAAGCAGGCGCCCATCACGGTGTTCACTTTCAAGAATGCCGCGCCGGTGCCGCTGAACAGCTACTGAATATGGCCCCCACGCTCCTCACTTCGTGTGTCGCTGGACGAGTCGCCGCGAGACGCGGCGGCTCTTCCGCCCGTCCAAGCGCGCGCAGGCGCGCTTGGAGCCGCGGGCGTCAGCCCCTCGGGGGCCGCAAGCCGCCTTGGGGCGGCCCGGCGCCGGCCTGAACCATGCAACGCATCCACGTCATCGACTCTCATACAGGCGGCGAGCCCACCCGGCTGGTGGTCGGCGGGTTTCCCGATCTCGGCGGCGGCAGCATGGCCGAGCGCCGCACGCGGTTGGCCGACACCTGCGACGCCTGGCGCAGCGCCACCGTGCTGGAGCCGCGCGGCAGCGACGTCGTGGTGGGCGCGCTGCTTTGCGAGCCCGTGGCCTCCGACGCCGCCGCGGGCGTGATCTTCTTCAACAATGCCGGCTACCTCGGCATGTGCGGCCACGGCACCATCGGCCTGATCGCGAGCCTGGCGCACCTGGGGCGCATCGGCATCGGCGAGCACCGGATCGAAACGCCCGTGGGCACCGTCACGACCACGCTGCACGCCGACGGATCGGTCAGCGTGCGCAACGTGCCGGCTTATCGGCATCTGCACCAGGTGGCGGTCGAGCTGCCGGGCCATGGCACGGTGCGCGGCGACGTGGCCTGGGGGGGGAACTGGTTCTTCCTGGCGAGCGAGCATGGCCAGCGCGTGGCCAGCGACAACCTCGGTGCGCTGACCGCCTACACCGCTGCGCTCCGGGCGGCGCTCGCGGCCCAGGCGATCACGGGGGCCGGCGGCGCCGAGATCGATCACATCGAACTCTTCGCCGACGACGCCGAGGGCGCTGACAGCCGCAACTTCGTGCTCTGTCCCGGCAACGCCTACGACCGCTCGCCCTGCGGCACCGGCACCAGCGCCAAGATCGCATGTCTCGCAGCCGACGGCAAACTGGCGCCGGGCGAAGTGTGGCAGCAGGCCAGCGTGATCGGCAGCCGGTTCGAAGCCAGCTACACGGTGGAGGATGGAAGGGTCATTCCCACCTTGCGCGGGCGCGCGCACATCTGCGCCGAGGCCGTGCTTCTGATCGAAGACAGCGACCCCTTCGGCTGGGGCATCCGTCTCTGAGGCCCGGCGCCCCGATGCACGCGGATGTCCTCGTCGTCGGAGCCGGCATCGTGGGTGCGGCCTGCGCCCATGCGCTGGCGCAGGCGGGTCTGCGGGTGCAGGTGCTCGATGCCGGCCTCGGCGGCGCGACCGGCGCCGGCATGGGCCATCTGGTGGTGATGGACGACAACCCGGCGGAACTCGCCCTCTGCAGCCTGTCGGTTGCGCTATGGCGCTCGCTGGTGCCGCAGATGGGCGAGGACTGCGCCTTCAGCCCGTGCGGCACGCTCTGGATCGCCACCGACGACGAGGAAATGGCCGCCGCCGAAGAGAAGCGCGCACGCCTCGCGCGCGTGGGCATCGACTGTCGCCTGCTCGACGCCCATGCGCTGGCCAAAGCCGAGCCCGCGCTGCGCCCGGGACTGGCGGGCGCACTCGAGGTGCCGGACGACGGCATCGTCTACGCGCCCAACGCCGCGCGCTGGCTGCTGGCCCATGGCGGCGACCGGATCCACGTCGAACGCGCCGAGGTCACGGCCATCGACGAACGCGGCGTGCGGCTCGCCGACGGCGGCCTGCGTCATGCACCGCAGATCGTGCTGGCCACCGGCATCCATGCCACCACGCTGTGTCCGGAGCTCCCGATCCGGCCCAAGAAAGGCCACCTCTTGATCACCGACCGCTACCCCGGCACCGTGCACCACCAACTGGTGGAATTGGGCTACGTCACGAGCGCCCACCACAGCGAGGGGCCTTCGGTGGCTTTCAACCTGCAGCCGCGGCCCACCGGCCAGTTGCTGCTGGGCTCCTCGCGCCAGTTCGACATCACGGACCCCGCCGTGGAAGCGGCCATGCTCGAGCAGATGCTGCAGCGCGCGCTCGGCTACATGCCGGGCCTGGCGGAACTCAACGCGATCCGCTGCTGGACCGGGTTGCGCGCAGCAACCCCGGACAGCCTGCCGATCCTGGGCCGGCATCCATGGCGCGAAGGGCTCTGGCTCGCCGTGGGTCATGAAGGCCTCGGCGTCACCACCGCCACCGGCAGCGCGCAACTGCTGGCCGCGCTGATGACCGGCACCACACCCGCGCTGGATCCCAAGCCCTTCGCCGCGCAGCGCTTCCCGGCGCTTGTCCGATGAAACCGCCGGCTGCCTCCCTGCTCGTGCTGCATGTCGACGGCCGGCCGGTGCCGGTGCCGGCAGGCAGTTCGGTCGCGGCCGCGCTGCGCTTCGCCGATCCATCCGGCATGGGTGTGGCGCGCCGCTCGGTGCGCGGCGAGATGCGCGCGCCCTTCTGCGGCATGGGCATCTGCCAGGAATGCCGGGTGCTGGTCGACGGCCGGCGCTGCCTGGCCTGCCAGACCCGTTGCATCGCCGGCATGCAGGTAATGACCACGCCATGAATCCGCTCGCGCTCGAACACTGCGACCTGCTGATCGTCGGTGCCGGTCCCGCCGGCATGGCCGCCGCCGTGGCTGCCGCGCCCAGCGGCGCGGCCATCGCCGTGATCGACGACAACCCCGTGCCGGGAGGCCAGATCTGGCGCGACGGCCCGGGCGCCCACCTGCCGCCGGCCGCGCGCCAGTTGCGCGAGGCCATGGCCCGCTGCGCGAACGTGCGGTTGTG
This sequence comes from Variovorax sp., assembly GCA_036496965.1. Taxonomy (GTDB): domain Bacteria; phylum Pseudomonadota; class Gammaproteobacteria; order Burkholderiales; family Burkholderiaceae_C; genus Variovorax. Next base: position 519 of record DASXKG010000413.1, on the reverse strand, counting down.
CAGCGGCACCCGCGTCGTCGCGGTGCCCGCGCCCGCACAGTTGCTGCTCGAAGATGCCGAGCGCGGCTGGCGGATCCACTGGAAAAAGCTGATCCTGTGCACGGGCGCGCGCGAGCTCCTGCTGCCTTTTCCGGGCTGGACCCTGCCCGGCGTGACGGGTGCAGGCGCCCTGCAGGCGCTGATCAAGGCCGGCATGCCCGTCGCGGGCGAACGCATCGTGGTGGCCGGCAGCGGCCCGCTGCTGCTCGCCGCCGCAGCCACCGCGAAACAGGCCGGCGCACGGGTCATGCAGGTTGCCGAACAGGCCAGTCTCGCCGCGGTCACCGGGTTTGCGCTGCAACTGGCGCGCTGGCCCGGCAAGGCTGCGCAGGCGCTGACCTTGGCCAACCGGCACTACCGCACGCGCATGCATGTCGTCTCGGCGCTGGGCCGCCAACGGGTCGAAGCGGCTCGGATCCGGCACGACCGTCGCAACGACACGGAAATCGCCTGTGACCGAATCGCCTGCGGCTTCGGTCT
>DASXKG010000412.1:0-9134 GCA_036496965.1 Variovorax sp. | reverse complement strand
ATTGCTTGAACCAGCGCGGCGTGCGGTTCAGCACATAGCGCAGCGAAGGAACGCTGCGCAATCCGGGCATGTCGAGCCCCGGGCCGCCCAGTTGCACCGCCAGGTCGTTCGGCGGTCCATAGGCATGCGCCGGACTGTGGCAGCTGGCGCAGGACATCTTGCCGGAGGCCGAGAGCGAGGCGTCGAAGAAGATGGCGCGCCCCAGTTCGGCGGCCTGCGCGCGTACGACCGCGGGATTCGGCGCCGGAGCCGGGATCGGTGGCTTCGGCGTGTCCTCGGCGGCGCCGCCATGGCAGGCCGCGAGAAGCGCACAACAGCCGACGGCCGCGACGAGGCGGCGCGCCCATGCGCTCGCCCTCGGGGTGCGGCGCAGGGCTCGGGGCTGGCTTCGGTCCACTCTCAGTTGAAGATATCGCTGCCGAAGCCCACCAGGCCCGGCTGGTTCGCATAGCCCAGGTAGCCGCCGACCTGGAAGATGTCCTCCAGGCTCTTGAGCAGCGAATAGTGGTTGTAGGGCGTGTTGCTCACTGTGCCGGGCTTGATGAACTGCGAGATCAGCACGGCGCCGACCTGGTCGCCGCCGAAGCCCTGGTAGTTGAGCTCGTAGTGCAGCGTGGCCGACACGGGGATGACTTCCACGAACGGCCGCGTGACGTTCGGGCCACCCTGCTGGCCGCAGCATCCCTGGCCGGAGGCCGAGATGGTGACCGTGGTGATGCCGGTGGTGGGATCCGTGACCGGCGACGCGGTGGTGAGGGCGCTCTCGTCGAAGTTGATGACGATCAGGCCGTCCTGCTGGTAGGCGGGCGAGGCCATGATCTTGGGAATCCAGGTCTGCAGGAAGCTGTCCGAGGAGGTCAGGCCGCCGGGATTGCCGTTGACGCAGCCCTTGCCGGCCGCGCCCGTGCCGTCGCCGTCATGCCCGTCGTTGCACAGGTTGGGCGTGATGAAGGTGAAGTTCGCCGTGGTCGCGACGGAGGACAGGTCGGCCGTCAGGTTGTTCAGCTCGACCACATTGGTTGCGCAGTCGGGCGAATCGACGATCGAATGGAAGTACATGAAGGGGTTGTGGCGCGACGCGTACTGGTCGCCCGCGGGCACGCTGGCAGTCGGCGCCTCGGGCGTCTGGGTCAGGTCCTTGGTGTTGAGGGCAGGGTGGCCGCAGGTGGCGCTTTCACGCGTCGGATCGTTGCCCATGTCCTGCATGTAGCCCTTCCATGTGAGGCCCGTGGCCTTCAGCTGGTCCGGCAGGGTCTTCACGGTCGTGGGATAGACGCAGCCGGTCCCGATCGGCAGCGACAGCCCGTCGGTGGTGGTGCCGGACTGCTGGAAGTCGTCGTAGCTCGTGCAGTCGGCTTGCGTCTCCAGGGTCGACGGCTGGCCGCTGACCATCGAGACGTAGTTGTCCAGGCTGACGTGGCCGGTGCCGAAGTACTGGGTCAGCAGCGCGCCCATCGGTACCAGGGTGCCCCTCAGGTAGGGGTCCTGGGTGCTGGTGCCGAAGGTGTCGGCGTAGCTCTTGTTCTCCAGCGTGATGACGAAGACATGCTTGACCTTGAGCATGGAGGCCGGCAGGGAGGAGCTGGTTCCCGAGGTGGTGGTGCTGCTGCCGGTGCCGGTGCCGGTGCCGGTGCCGGTGCTGGGGGCGCTGCTGCCGGTGGCAGTGGTGGTGGTCGATGGCGTCGTCGCCGGGGTACTCGTGCCGGTCGTGCTCGGCGTGACCAGGCTGCCCAGCGATGCGTCGCTGCCGCCGCCGCCGCAGGCCGCCACCAGTGCCGCTGCACCGAGGACAGCGGCGATGCCGGCCAGGAATTTCTTGTTCTTCAAACCTCGGATGCGCATTCTTCACTCCAGCTGGAATAGTTATTGATCGGAGAGAAGAGCGAACATGTTGCGCGCGTGCGGACCTGCGGCAGCGACCGGCGAAGCCCTCCTCTCTGGGGAGCCCGAGCTTGCCAACCATTTGTTACAGTTATGCGAAATAGTCAGCCGCCAGACGGATGACGCTCATCCGCTTCGCGCATGGGCGCCGCGCCGGCGCCAAGGGCATCCCAGCTCAGGCGGAGCGCGCCAGCAGGGGTTCGACCACGCGCTGCAAGCTCTCCTGCGTCCACACCGGATCTTCATCGTCCCAGCCGTTGTAGGCCAGGCGTCCCGCGCGGTCGATGACGAAGCTCACCGGCAGTTGCCAGATGCGGCCATAGCCGCCGGCCCAGGGACTGTCGGCGAGTCCGACCGGGAAGCTCAGGGTGGCGGCGACGGCCCGCACTTTCGGCAACGCATTCGGGCCGTCGAGGCTGAAGCCCAGCACCTGCAATCCCTGCGCTGCATGGCGTTCGGCGAAGGCGGAGATCAGCGGCAGCTCTTCGCGGCAGGGCGCGCACCAGGTGGCCCAGAAGGTGGCGATGACGACCTGGCCGGTGAGGTCGCGCGTCGCGATGCTCTTGCCGTCCAGTGTATGGAGCACCAGGGGCGGCGCCGGTTGGCCGAGCTTCAGGTCGTTGGCGCGCGCAGGTGCGGCAGACAAGCCCGCCGCACCGGCCAGCGATGCGGCCGCAAGCCGGAGCAGCGCGCGCCGCTGGCGCGCAGGCGGCGCATCGGACCCGGCCGGGCTGCGATCGCCATCGGGCTTGGGGTGGAGGGTCATGGCATTCCTCGACGCGGCAAGAGCGGGTTCATCAAGTCTATGCCTGGCGCATGGCGGTCGGCGACCAGCGTGCGGCGATCCTCGCGAAGGCGCGCCACTGCTGTGCCCACACGCCCTTTCCGTAGCAGCGGCCAGCGCCGCGCGGCGGCGCCAGCTGGTCGGCAATGCCGGTCGGCTCGACGGCGGCAACCCACGACGCAGTGCCGAAGAGCATGTCCCACCAGGGCAGCAGCACGCCGAAGTTGCAGCCGAAGCGCGCGCCCTCGTGGCCGAAGCCGATCGCGTGGTGGCGCCGGTGGAATGCCGGGCTGACCAGCAGCCGCTCGAGGCCTCTGCCGAAGGGCAGCCGCGCATTGACATGCTGCACGCTCTGCATGAAGTTGCCCACGGCGACCAGCACCACGAACTGCGCCGGTGCGACCCCGATGAGCAGCGAGATCGAGGCGAAGAAGGTCGCCTGCAGGATGTCGTCGACGAAGTGGTTGCGGTCGTCGGCCCAGAGCGACAGCTGCTGCTGGCTGTGATGCACCGCATGCAGCTCCCACCAGCTGCCGAAGCGATGCTGCCAGCGGTGGTACCAGTAGCCGGCGAAGTCCAGCACGACCAGGTAGAACAGGAAGGAGGCGACCGGATGCGCCTCCAGGCCCGGCAGCAGGCGCTCCAGATCGATGTTCGGCAACGCGTGGATCGCCATCAGGCTTTGCAGATGATTGAAGCCCGGCTGGAGCAGGAAGAAGAAGCCGAGGTTGAGCAGCCCCAGCTTGGCGATCCAGGTGTAGATCACGTCGGCGCGCAGCGCGCGCCGATCGGCCCATGGCTCGACCGGCCGCCACGCCTCGAGCGGCCGCAGCAGGAGGTAGGCGGCAAGGAGCTGCAGCAGACCGACGATCACCCAGTAGAGCGCGTCGTAGCTGTCCTCGTCGTAGCGCATCAGTCCGAGGCTATAGAAAGCGGGCTGCAACAGGTCGACGTACAGCAGCGTCTGCAACCACGAGATGGCGCCGTCCAGTTGCGCCGGGATGTTCTGGATCATCGGCGGCCTCAGTCCGCATTGGGTGACAGCACCGGCGCGCGGTCGGCAAAGTAGATGCCGTGCGGGGAGCGCCCGACCGGGATCGTGTCGATCAGCTTGCGCGTGTCCATGTCGATCACGCCCACGTGCTTGGCAAAGCGGAAGGTCACCCAGAGCAGGCGCCGGTCGGCCGACAGTTCCATGTCGTCCGGCCCGGGCAGCAGGCCGGTGATGTCGTCGACCTTGGTGAGCGATTCGGAATCGATGATGCTGATCGAGTTGGCGACCCGGTTGCTGACCGCCACGTGGCGGCCGCCGTCGAGCGTGCGAAAGTTGTGCGCGCCGCGGCCGGTCTGGATCCTCTTGACCACCTCGTGCTTGCGCCAGTCGACCACCGCCACGTCGTCTTCGCCGGTCATGCCGACCAGCATGTACTTGTCGCCGGGTGTCATCCAGAGGCCGGCCGGCGTATCGCCCACATGCATGCGCCAGGCCAGCTTCTGCGTGGCCAGGTCGATCGCCGCGAGCTCGCCGGAATCCTGCAGGCTGACGAACACGGTCCGGCTGTCGGAGGAGAAGCTGAGGTGGCTCGGCGTCTTGGCCAGAGGGATCCGTGAGGCCAGCGTGAAATCCCGGCCGTCGTAGTGGTAGATGTCCACGCGGTCGAGGCGCAGGCCCGCGGTGACGAACCATCGGTGGTCGGGCGAGAAGCCGAGCTGGTAGGGGTCGGCGATGTCCTCGATGCGGCGCTGCAGCTGGCCGCTGTGCGGATCGATCAGCATCAGGCTGTTGGACACCGAGTTCGCCACGATCAGCGAGCTCTGGTCGGGCGTGCTCATCAGGTGGTGCGGCTCCTTGCCGGTCGGCTCGGTGCCGACCACCTTGCGGGTGGCCGGGTCGATCAAGGTCAGTTGCGCTTCGCCGGAGTCCAGCACGATGACGCGGTTGGCTGCCTGCGCCGGACTGCCGCAGGCCAGGGCGCCGCAGATCGCGGTCGCGAGGACGACCGACTGGAGGGTGGAGATCGAGGAGGAGGGTTTCATGGACTCAGGTGTTCAGAAAGGGGAGCCAGCCGCGTTGCAGTCATGGCCGCGCGGTGCTGTGCAGCAGGGCCTGCGGCACGGCATCGGCCATCGCCGCGTAGCCGGCATCGCTGGGATGAATGTGGTCGCCGCTGTCGTAGCCGGGCCGCAGGCGTTCGGGATCGGCCGGATCGCGCAGCGCGGCGTCGAAATCGACCACCCCGTCGGACGCGCCGCCGGTGCGAATCCATTGGTTCACCGCCCCTCGCATGCGTTCGCGAGGCGGGGGCAGCGAGGCCGGGGTCAGGGTGCCGAGCAAGACACGGATGCCGCCTCGGTGTGCCGCCGCGATCAGGCCTTGGTAGCCCTGGATCAGTTGCTCGGCGCTCACTGCTGTGTGCGGGAGGTCGCAGTCCAGGCCCGGCCTTGGCGGCATCGCGGCGAAGTTGATGTCGTTGATGCCGATCAGCACGATGGCCGTTTTCACGCCGGGCTGCCCGCGCAGGTCGCGGCTGAAGCGTTGGGCCAGTGCCTCGCCGTAGCAGGGCGAGTCCGACAGCAGGCGATTGCCGCTGATGCCCAGGTTGACCACGGCGGAAGCGTCGCTGCCGGTGGCGGCGATGCGCCGTGCCAGCGCATCCGGCCAGCGCCGGTTCTTGTTCAGGCTCGAATTCATCCCGTCGGTGATCGAGTCGCCGATGGCGGCGATGGCGGCGGGCATCGGCGTGGCCACCGCGACCGAGCTCAGCCATAGCGAATGGGTGAAGCGCGTGCCGTAGGCGGCGCCGGAGGCATCGGCCGCATGGTTGCCCGGCTCCGAGATGAAGTTCACCTGGCTGGCGACGCGGTGCCAGGCGTAGAGCTGCTGCTGCGGCCCGACGAAGCTGCTGACGGCATAGGGCGCGCCCCGCGTGACGGCGATCGCGATGGGATCGCTGTCCATTTCGCCGCCCGGCGGCAGGCTGGCCGAGGGCCTCCCGCCGAAGCTCACCCGCGTATCGTCCAGGGTCCGGGCCGTGGCCGGGTCGGCCGCGCGTGCGATGTGGACCTCGCGCAAGTCCAGCGGCGTGCGGCCATAGCGATTGCTGAAATGAAGCCGCACGAGGCGGCCGTCGAGCGTCGGGTAGACGATCTGCCGCACCGTGCGTCCGGCCACCTCCGGCCGGTGGTACAGGGCGGGCAGTTCCGTGCCTTCGGGAATCGGCTGGAGTGCGGTGCCCCAGGCGCTGGTCCAGGCCGCCGAATCGCCCGCGGGCGAATCGGCCGCTGCCGGGCCCGGCGCGAGCAGCGTCGCGACGCAGCAGGCGAAAAGCGCGGCCTCAGAACGCATGCATCAACCCGACCGATGCGGTCCAGCGCGGAAACAGCTGGTAGCCCTGCAGGTTGCTGTAGACGGGCAACTGCAGGAAGGCATAGACATGCGTGTCGTGTCCGGCATTCACCGTGACGCCCGGGCTCAGGTAGACCACCGTGCCGGCCGAGTCCGTAGTGTCCGCGAGCGCACCCTGGTCGTGGCTCTTGCGGGTGATGTTGACCTGCAACTGCGGCACGATGTCCGGATTGGCTTCGTAGCGCGTGCCGAAGCTCACGGTGGCCAGGTTGCCGGGCCGGAAATCGGCGCCGGCCTGGTCCAGCTTCTGGCTCACGGCGGCCTGGAACTGGCCGTTGATGAAGGCATCGAAGTTCTGGCTGATCGGCTGGTAGTAGTAGGCCCCGACGATCAGGTCGGTGCTGCCGGTGCCCGGCTGCAGGCTGGTGTCGACCAGGTTGCCGGTCAGCGGCCCGGAGGTGAAGGGCTTGGGATTGCGCCCCACCACGCCGATCCCGCCCGCGGCGGGTCCGCCGTAGTCGCCGGTGGGCAGTTTGATGCCCAGCTGGACGCCGAGGTTGTTGGTCGGCAGCAGCCCCTGGTAGCTGGCGATGAACCGCGCATCGCCCAGTCCTGTGTACGAGGCGCTGCTCAGCAGGTCCGGCGTGAGCGGGTTGGGCGAGTCGCCGTAGGTGCTGTGGCTGCGGTCCAGGAAGGGCACCGCCAGCTTGAAGTTCCAGTCCGGACTGGGCGCGTAGCCGATGCCCAGCGTGGTGTAGCGGCTCAGCGTGCCGTTCTCGACCTCCTGGCTGCCGCCGGCGTTGTTGATCGCAGCCACCTGTGCCTGCGACACGGCGTGCGTGCCGGAGCGCAGCTGGCTTTGATCGAGGTAGTCGTACTGCAGGCTGGCGGTCCAGCCCGTGCTCGAGGAATAGCCCATCGCCGCATCGGCGGACAAGGAGCAGCCGCAGGTGGCGCAGGCCAGGGCGGCCGCCGATGGCGCCGTGGCCAGCGCCGCCAGCAGGAATCGGGTGCTGTGTTTCATGGAACTCTCGGGGAGCGCCGCGGCACGTGGCGCTCAGGACGGACTGAAGACCGGGCCGATGCGCTGGGCAAGGGCTCTCGGCAGGCGAGTCGGTGGTCTCAGGAGAGCGAAGGAGGCGCGCGCGAAGGTGGGGAAGCCCAGGCGCTATGGACTTCAGGCGCCAGGGCCGGCCAGGCGGGTGGGGAGACTGCGGCGCCTGCCTCGAAGCTCAGGGATGCCGACTGCGACGTGGGTGCCCAATGCGCGAAATGCAGCAGGCAGTAGGGACAGTGCTCGAGCGGCCCGGGCGCCTCGTCCTGCTGCTGGGGCGAACCCGCGCTGCCCTCCGGTGCGAACTCGGAGCCGCCGTGCGCGCTGCAGATCTGCTGCCAGAAATCGGGCGTTCCGCTCCACGAAGCGAGCGCCTGCGACATCGAGGGCCCGAGCAAGTGCAGCGCCACGGCGGCGATGACGAGCCAGCCGGCGAATCGACGCTGCAAACGAACGGACATGATGGAAGTGTATCGCCCGCGGGCTCCGCCCTGGTGTCAATCCAGCCCGTCGAACACCGCGTCGTCCGGCCCGACCAGCGACGGCGAACGCCAACTCGCATCGCGCATCGAGCGCGTGACCTGGTGCTCCACGCCCAGCAGCACCGCGAACAGCGCCATGCGCACCGCGATGCCGTTGTCGGTCTGGCGGAAGATGGCCAGCCGCGGGTCGTGGTTGAGGTCGACGCTGAGGTCGTTGGCGCCCGGGCGGCCGTCGCGCGGCAGCGGATGCATCAGGATGGTGTCGGGCTTGCAGCAGCGGTCGACCAGGGCCTTGCGCACCTGGAACTCGGGCGTGTAGCCCTCGATCGCCTCGCCTTCGAAGCGCTCCTTCTGGATCCGGGTGGCGTACACCACGTCGGCGCCGCGCAGGCCCTCTTCCAGCGACTGGGTCTGCTCGATCACGTGGCCGTGGCGGCCCACCAGTTCCAGCAGGTAGGGCGGCATCTCCAGCGACGGCGGCGCGATCAGCGTGAACTTGAGGCCACGATACAGCGACAGCAGGCGGATCAGCGAATGCACGGTGCGGCCGTACTTCAGGTCGCCGACCATGGCCACATGCGAGCCGTCGACCAGCTTGCCCAGGCGCGAGAACTCGCGCTGGATGGTGTAGAGGTCGAGCACCGCCTGGCTCGGGTGTTCGCCGGGTCCGTCGCCGGCGTTGATGACCGGGATGTTGGTGGCCCGTGCGAACTCGGCCACCGAGCCCTGCTCGGGATGGCGAATCACCAGCACATCGACATACCCGCTCATGACCCGGCTGGTGTCGTAGATCGATTCGCCCTTGGCCATGGAGGAGAAGGTGAAGCCGGTGGTGTCGCAGACCGAGCCGCCCAGGCGGCAGAAGGCCGAGCCGAAACTCACCCGGGTGCGCGTGCTGGCCTCGAAGAACAGGCTGCCCAGCACCGCGCCCTCGAGCACCCGCGTGACCTTCTGCCGCCGCGCGATGGGCTGCATGACGTCGACGATGCGGAACAGCTCCTCGATGCTGTCGCGATCGAACTGAGCCACCGACAGCAGCTGCGGCCGGCCCTCGGCGGCGATGCGCTGGACCAGGGGCCGGCTGTCCTCGACGGGCCCGTTGGCGGCGCCGCCCCGGCCCTCGTGCTGCAGGATCTCGGCGACGAACTTGCCGACCATTTCCGGCATGGCCCGCGATTCGCTCGAATCGGCCGGCAGCAGCCAGGTGTCGAGGGCGCGGCGGCGCACGCCGAGCCGCGTCGAAAAGGCGTCGCGGGTCAGGTTGAGTTGACGCATGGCGTCGCGCAGGAAGTCTTGTTGCTGGCTCATGTCGCGAAGTTTACGCGGTGCGTATATCTTCAGGCGGAATTTCTACGCAGTGCGTAGAAAATTTCAGGCTTTGGGCGAGCGCCCGAACCAGACCCGTGGCGATTGCCCCTGTTCCGGTCCCAGCACCGAGTAGCCGCCGTCCACCGGGATGTCCACCCCGGTGATCCACGAGGCCGCCTCCGAGGCCAGGAAGGCGACGGCCTGGCCCACCTCGGCGCCGTGGCCCACGCGGCCCAGCGGATGCAGCGCGGCCGCCACCCGGTCGGCGCGTTCGCGCGA
>DASXKG010000411.1:0-3118 GCA_036496965.1 Variovorax sp. | reverse complement strand
CGCCGACAAAGGCCACGCTGGCCACGGCCGCGCATGCCACCTGCACCGGCTCGCTCGCGCCCAAATGAGCAGCCAGCGCACCGAAGGCGAAGCCGATCGCCACCAGCAGGGCGTAGATGGTGCCGGTGGCGAGTTCCAGTGCCACCAGGGCGAAGGTCAGCAGCCACCAGACGGCGGGAGCGCTCATGTGTCGAAGTCCTTGGGGCTCGGTGAAATGATGTGGCGCGAAGGATAGCCGGTTGGCTGCCTGCCGGCTGCATGGCAGCGGTCGGGCCAACGCAACTGAACTTTTCCGGCTCCGTCGAGGCCTTTTCCGGCGCGGCGCGGCGCGGCGCTGCGGCCGTGCTGCGCTACACTCCGCGCCGCTTGCAGCGAGTACCCGAGCGCTGCGCCGCCATCGGCAACATGGCGAAACCATCCCCATAGGAACTTGAAGTGAACCGTATCGAACTGGTCGAGAAGATCGCCACCGCACACAACCTCAGCAAGGCCGAAGCCGCGCGCATCCTGGAAACAGTCACTGGCTCCATCGTCGCTGCAGTGAAGAAGGGCGATCCCGTCCAGCTGATCGGCTTCGGAACCTTCAAGCAGGTCGCGCGCGCGGCCCGCACCGGCTTCAACCCGCAAGCCGGCGCCGCCATCAAGATCGCGGCCCAGAAGGTGCCGAAGTTCGTGCCGGGCGCTGCCTTCAAGGCCGCCGTCGACCCGAAGGCCGCCAAGCGCAAGGCGGACAAGGCGGCTGCCGGGCCGGTCGCGAAGAAGGCGGCACCAGCCAAGAAGGCGGGCAAGTAAGGCCTGCGCGCAAGCCACAGGAAGGCGGCCCGAGGGGCCGCTTTTTCATTTCACCGTGCCTCGACGTTTATTCGTCAATCGGGCCGGGCTACCGGTGTACTACGCCTTGTCGGGGAGCCGAGTGGTGTTGCTGCTATGCGGCGGCGACAAGCGGACGCAGGATGCGGATATCGCCAGAGCGGTGATCCACTGGCAGGACTGGCAACGGAGGACGGATGATGAGAAGCAGACCCCATGACGAGGCGATGGCCGAGTTGTACCGCAGCGATCCAGCGTTCGCGCTGGAGGTTCTCAATGGCATTCTGGAAGATGGCGACCAGGCCGAGTTGCTGATCGTGCTGCGTCAGATGGCGCAGGCCTTTGGTGGGGTTCAGGCAGTGGCCGAACAGGCGCATCTGAATCCGACACAGCTTTATCGCACGCTATCGCCAAAGGGGAATCCGGCGCTCAGCAGCTTGTCGGCCATTCTCAAGGCGATGGGATTGCGGCTGGCGGTGCAGCCCCTGGCTACGCCGGCCCAATGAAAATCATCTATAGAAAAGCAATACCTGAAGACGCGCCTGGCTGCTTCGCTTTGAGAGGCAAGACGCGAGAGAACGCATTCTCATCTCTCATGGGCGCCGCAACAACCGCAACCCATTCCCCACCACCAGCAGGCTGGCCCCCATGTCGGCAAACACGGCCATCCACATGGTCGCGCTGCCGAACACCGCCAGGGCGAAGAACGCCGCCTTGATGGCCAGCGCCAGGCTGATGTTCTGCCACAGCACGGCATGGGTGCGGCGCGACAGGGCGATGGTTTCCGCGATCCGGCCCAGGTCATCGTTCATGATCACCACATCGGCGGCTTCCATGGCGGTGTCGGTGCCGGCCGCGCCCATGGCGAAGCCGATGTCGGCCTGCGCCAGCGCCGGCGCATCGTTGATGCCGTCGCCGGCCATCGCGGTCGACCCGTAGCGAGCGCGCATCGACCGGATGGCGTCCTGCTTGTCCTGCGGCAGCAGGCCGCCGCGGGCATCGTCGATGCCGGCCTCGCGGGCCACGGCCTGCGCGGTGGCATCGTTGTCGCCGGTCAGCATCACCGGCTTCACGCCCATGCGGGCGAGCCGCGCCACGGCCTCGAGAGAGCTGGCCTTGATCGTGTCCGCCACTGCGAACAGCGCCAGCACGCCGCGTTCGTCCGCGAGCAGCGTGACGGTGCGGCCCAGGGCTTCGTGTGCCGCCAGTTCGGCTTCCAGCGCGGGGCCGGACTGGTTGCGCTGCGTGACCAGGCGATGGTTGCCGAGCACCAGGCGTTGCCCGTCCACGATGCCTTCGACCCCGCGCCCGAGCAGCGCCCTGAAGGCTTCGACCTCCGGCAAGGCGCCGTGGTCGTCGATGCCTGCGACGATCGCCCTGGAGACTGGATGGTCCGAACGCCCCGCCAGGCTTGCGGCCAGCCTTCGGACCTCGGCGCCGTCGGCATCGCCCCAGGCCTGGCAAGCCACCAGGCGCGGCTTGCCCTCAGTGAGAGTGCCGGTCTTGTCGAGCGCCACGGCCTTGAGGCCTCGTGCGGATTCGAGGTAGCTGCCGCCCTTGATCAGGATGCCGCGGCGCGCGGCCGCCGCCAGCCCGCTCACCACCGTCACCGGCGTCGAGAGCACCAGCGCGCAGGGGCAGGCGATCACCAGCAGCACCAGCGCCTTGTAGAGCGCACCCAGCCAGGGCCAGCCCAGCAGCAGCGGCGGCAGCAGGGCCACCGCCACGGCCAGCACGAAGACCACGGGCGTATAGATTGCGGCAAAGCGATCGACGAATCGCTGCGTAGGCGCACGGGTGCCCTGCGCCTGCTCGACCGCGTGGATGATGCGTGCCAGCGTGGTGTCGTTGGCCGCCGCGGTGACGCGGAACTCGAGCTCGCCGTCCTGGTTGATGGTGCCGGCGAAGACCGGATCGCCCGGGTTCTTGTCGACCGGAATGCTCTCGCCGGTGACCGGCGCCTGGTCGATGCTGCTGCTGCCGCGCGTGACGATGCCATCCAGCGCCAGCCGCTCGCCCGGCTTGACGCGCGCGATCGCCGCCAGCGCGATGCCGGCCGCCGGCATGCGGGTCCAGCGGCCATCGGGCTGCTGCACCTCGGCGTCGGCCGGGGCGAGGTCGATCAGGCCCTTGATGGCGTTGCGTGCGCGGTCGACCGCCCGCGCCTCGATCAGCTCGGCGATCGCGTACAGCGCCATCACCATCGCCGCTTCCGGCCACTGGCCGATCAGGAAGGCGCCGGTGACTGCCACCGACATCAGGGCGCTGATGTTGAGCTTGACATGCCGCAGGGCCGTCAGGCCCTTGG
>DASXKG010000410.1:0-2527 GCA_036496965.1 Variovorax sp. | reverse complement strand
GGGCAGCAGCCGCAGGCCCTGGACACGCGCGGCTTCTGCTTCGAGCACTTGGCGGATGCCTGCCGCCACCTCGACCTGGCCCGCATGCAGGCTGTCGAAGACGCCCTGGGCGCCTGCGACGCGCACGATCTGCGCCTCCCTGATCTCGCGGGTGAGGAACAGGTCGTAGGCACTCCCCGCGCCGACGGCGATGCGGATGGCCGCGCGGTCCACGTCCTCGTTGGCGCGGATCGGCGAGCCGGCCGGCACCAGGTAGCTGCCTTCGATCAGCACATAGGGCGCGCTGAACTGCAGGCCTTCGCTGCGTGCCGGGTCGATGGCGAAGAAGCCGATGTCCGCCTGCTCGCCGCGCACCGCGTCGACCGAGGCGGCGGCCTTGTCGAACACCACCAGTTCGACGGCGACGCCGTGGCGCTCGGCAAAGGCCTGCGCCAGGTCGATCGACACGCCCACCGGCCGGCCATCGGCGTCCTTGTTGGCGAGGATCGGATTGCCCAGGTTGATCGAGGCGCGCAGGGCGCCCGTGGGCGTGAAGGCCGAGACCACGGCCGCGGGGAGGGGAGTGTTCATGGCTGCGATTCTGCTGCGAACGCCGGGCGCCGGCTCAGGCCACGGCCGCCTCGCGCCCCCTGCGATAGAGCACCAGCGTCGCCACCAGCCCGCAGGCCGCGGCCACGCTCAGCCAATAGGCCGGCGCGGCCTTGTCGCCGGTCGACTCGATCAGCCAGGTCGAGATCGCCGGCGTGAAGCCGCCGAAGACCGCGGTGGCCAGGCTGTAGGCGAGCGAGAAGCCGACCACGCGCACCTCCATCGGCATCACCTCGGTCAGCGCCACCACCATGGCGCCGTTGTACATGCCGAACAGGAACGAGAACCACAGCAGCACGTCGAGCATGCGGCCGAAACTCGGCTCTGCCGCGAGCCAGTGCATGGCCGGATAGGCGCTGAAGATCGCCAGGATCGTCACGGCCAGCAGCACCGGCTTGCGCCCGATGCGGTCCGACAGCGCGCCGCCGATCGGCAGCCAGATGAAGTTGGTGATGGCCACCAGCAGCGTGACGATCAGGCTGTCGCGTGAAGTGAGGTGCAGCACCGTGCGCCCGAAAGTCGGCGTATAGACCGTGATCAGGTAGAAGGTGGTGGTGGTCATCGCCACCAGCATCGTGCCGGCCAGCACGGTGCGCCAGTTGCGCCCCATGGACTGGAACACCTCCCTGGTGCTCGGATGATGCTGGCGCGCCTGGAAGGCCTCGGTCTCCTGCAGCGAGCGGCGCAGCAGGAAGATGACCGGGATGATCGAGCAACCGACGAAGAAGGGAATCCGCCAGCCCCAGCCGGCCAGCGCGTCCGGCGCCATGAATTGGTCCAGCGCGAAGCCCAGTGCCGCGGCCAGCACGATGGAGACCTGCTGGCTGGCCGATTGCCAGGAGGTGTAGAAGCCCTTGTGCCCGGGCGTCGCCATCTCGGCCAGGTAGACCGAGACGCCACCCAGTTCCGCGCCCGCCGAGAACCCCTGCAGCAGCCGCCCGAGCAGCACCAGCGCCGGTGCCAGGAGGCCGATCGTGGCGTAGCCCGGCACGAAGGCGATCAGCACCGTGCCGCTGGCCATGATCGCCAGTGTGACGATCAGGCCCTGGCGCCGTCCCACCTTGTCGATGTAGGCGCCCAGGATGATGGCGCCGAGCGGCCGCATGAGAAAGCCAGCGCCGAAGACCGCGAAGGTGAGCATCAGCGAGGCGAAGTCGCTGCTGGTCGGGAAGAAGGCTTTCGAGATGGAGGTGGCGTAGAAGCCGAACAGGAAGAAGTCGAACTGCTCGAGGAAATTGCCGCTGGTCACGCGCAGAACGGTGGCGATCTTCGAGCCGCTGCGGGGCGGGGCGTCACGTCCGGTGGCCAGCGTCGCAGTACTCATGGTTTCTCCTGGAGTGGATGGCGTCCGTTTGTACGCCCCCTTCGCCCTCTGTCGTCGGCTGCAATCCTAGGGTTTGTACTAATTTTTTCCAAACTTGAGCCGAACTATGCTCTGTCCATCGTTTCATTAATAAATCATTGATTCAATAGTGAAACAAAAAAGGCCCACCTTCATGACCCACGTCAATACCACCGCCGACCCCACCAGCCTGCAGAGCCTGCTGGCCGAGCTGCCGATCAACCTGCTTGCCGGTCGCCGCGTGCTGGTCACCGGTGCGGCGCGCGGGCTCGGCCTGGCCTTCGCACAGTGCATCGCCAAGGCGGGCGCCAGCGTGGTGCTGGCCGACATCCTTGCCGAATTGGCGCGATCCGAAGCGCAAGCCCTGCGCGAGGCCGGCTTCAATGCCCACGCGGTCGCCATCGACCTGTCGGACCCGGTCTCGATCACGCGCGGCGGCGGCGAGGCCGAGCGCCTGCTCGGTGGCCTCGACGGCCTGGTCAACAATGCGGCGATCACCAACTCCGGCGGGCGCGACGCACATGCGCTCGACATCGACACCTGGGACCGCGTGATGGCGGTCAACGTGCGCGGCACCTGGCTCATGAGCCGTGCCTG
>DASXKG010000409.1:0-5677 GCA_036496965.1 Variovorax sp. | reverse complement strand
CGCCGAACACGGTGGAGGTGCGCTCGGCCTTGCTGCTCTGCGGGCCCTTCGGTCATGAGGCGATCCGCATTCACCGCCTGTTCCGGGTGCTGTCGGAACGCGTCGCGCGCCAGGGCATCGCGGTGCTGCGCTTCGACTACTACGGTTGCGGCGAATCCGGCGGCGAGGATGGCGAGGGCGAGATGAAAGGCTGGAAGCTGGACCTGCTGCGCGCCCACGAGGAACTGGCGCGCCGCTCCGGTGCGCCGCGCGTGAGCTGGCTGGGGGCGCGGCTGAGCGCGGCAGTGGCGCTGCAGTCGGCACGCCATGCGCAAGGGCTGCAGCAGCTGGTGTTCTGGGACCCGATCCTGGACGGTCCGGCCTATGTCGAGGAGTTGCGCGCGGCCCAGCTGGCCACCCTGGAACTGGCCTTCTATGCGAAGAACCCGGCCTGGTACGACCCGCGCCGGCGCACCGGGGCGATCGAGGAGGTGCTGGGCCACACCGTCAGCCGCGAACTGGCGGCGCAGCTGGACGCCCTGCGCCCGGACCAGCTGAGCGTTCCCGCCGGGCTCCCGACCACCGTCTTTGCCGCCCCGGGCGACGAGCGTGCGCGCCAATGGAGCGCAGCCCAGAACGCCAAGGGCATTGCCGTCGTCCACGAAACACTGGAACATCCGATCGAGTGGACCTCCGATCCCCTACCCAACCAGGCCATCGTTCCAGCGCAAGTCACCGGACGGCTCGCCGCTGTCATCCAATGAACAACTATCGAGAAGAACCCGTTCTGTTCGGCACCGATGGCACGCTCCTGGGCGTGCTGACGCGGCCGGCGGAGGAGACAGCCGTCGGCAGCGTGGCTTGCCTGATGTTCAACTTCGGCGTCATGCACCGGGTCGGCCCGCGCCGCATCCAGGTCAAGCTGGCCCGACGATTGGCGCAGCAGGGTATTGCCACGCTGCGCTTCGATCTCGCCGGCCTGGGCGACAGCCGCGTGTCGGATGCCACGCGCAGCTTCGACGACCAGGCGATCAGCGACGTGCGAGCGGCCATCGACCAGTTGCAGACCCGGCTCGGCATCCGCGAGGTGGTGATCTTCGGATTGTGCTCGGGCGCGGCCCACGGGCACCAGGTGGCACTGCAGGATTCGCGCGTGACGGGGCTGCTCACCTTCGACGGCTACTCCTTCACCAGTCGCGGCGCCAAGATCAGGCGCAGGTTCCGGCGTTTCATGCGCTTTCCCCTGGCCCAGACGCAGCGCTGGGCCCAGGTGCTGCTCGGTTTGAACCGCCCCAGCGGCGACCTGCTGACCGGCGAGCGCGCCAAGGTCATGACGGCGGAGGATTTCCGGCGCGACATGGACACCCTCGTCGGGCGCGGCGTGGCGATCTACCTGATCTATTCCGCGACCTTCCAGGACTACGACCGCAACCGCGATCAACTGCATGCGCTGCGCGGCTCGGCCTTCCTGGACAAGGTGCGCTACGAGTTCATGCCGACGGTCGACCATTCCTTCACCGAAGTCGCGGGCCAGGCCAACTTCATGGAGGCGGCCTGCAGCTGGGTCGGCGAGATCCAGGCGCGCATGCTCGAACGGCCGACGGCGCCGGCGCCGTCGGCCGAAAAAGCGACCGCGCAGAAAGCCGGTCCGGCGTGGAGCGCCGCCCTGCCGGCCTGAATGACGCTCACCCCCAGCCGAGCCCACTTCGTGGGCCCGGCCCCCCTCTCCGGGGGCGATACCAGCGGCCCGGCGGAGCCGGTTCCGCGGTATCCCTGGTATTTGGCTGCGCCGGTTTCTTGGGTTGCGCGCGGCGCGGCCGCTAGAATCGCCGCTCCACAGCCTCTGGAACCACCCATGAACCGCTGCAAGGCCATTTCGAGAATTCTCTTCCTGACCGCATTCGCCGCCCTGCTGGCGCCCGCCGCCTTTTTTGTCACCCCGGCGGCGGCGCAGACCGAAACCATTCCACAGACCCAGAACGAAGCTGCCAACGGCGGCCGCACCTTCCCGGTCGGCACCCTGCGCGGCAGCTTCATGGTGGTGAATGCGCCACAGATCGAGCTCGACGGCAACGCCGAGCAGCTTGCGCCCGGCGCGCGCATCCTCAGCGCCGACCGGATGCTGGTCATGCCGGCCGCCATCACCGGCCAGAAGCTGCTGGTCAACTACCGGCGCGACGCTGCCGGCATGGTTCACGAGGTCTGGATCCTGACGCCGGGCGAAGCCGATGCCAAGCGGGCCTCGGCCGACAAGCCGCTGTTGAACTTCTGGCCCTTCGTGGCCAACAGCGGCCCGCACGACGACGGCAAGACGCCGTTCAACCAGCTGCCCAAGTACGGCCAGTAGACCGGCTTCGCCGGTCTCTGGCTTTCGGCCTCATGGGAAGCGCCGCATTGCGGCGCATGGCGCCCCATGGCGACTCCCCCATTGACCGATCACGCCAACCCGCTTCACGGGAGAGCCCCATGACCCCCAAAGTATTCATCAAGACCTTCGGCTGCCAGATGAACGAGTACGACTCGGACAAGATGGCCGACGTGCTGCGCGCCGCCGATGGCTACGAACCGACCACCAACGTCGACGAGGCCGACCTGATCCTCTTCAACACCTGCTCGGTGCGCGAGAAGGCGCAGGAAAAGGTCTTTTCCGATCTCGGCCGCGTCAAGCACCTGAAGGCGCGCGGCGTGAAGATCGGCGTCGGCGGCTGCGTCGCCAGCCAGGAGGGCGCGGCGATCATCGCCCGTGCGCCGTACGTCGACGTGGTGTTCGGGCCGCAGACCCTGCACCGCCTGCCCGAACTGCTGCACCAGCGCGAGCGCCAGGGCCGGCCGCAGATCGACATCGCATTTCCGGAGATCGAGAAGTTCGACCACCTGCCGCCGGCACGGGTCGAAGGCGTCACCGCCTTCGTCTCGATCATGGAAGGCTGCTCCAAGTACTGCAGCTACTGCGTCGTGCCGTACACCCGAGGCGAGGAGGTCAATCGACCGCTCGACGACGTGCTGGTCGAAGTGGCCGGGCTGGCGGCGCAGGGCGTGCGCGAGGTCACGCTGCTGGGGCAGAACGTCAATGCCTACCGCGGCCGGATGGGCGATAGCACCGAGATCGCCGACTTCGCGCTCCTGATCGAATACATCGCCGAGATCCCCGGCATCGAGCGCATCCGCTACACCACCAGCCACCCGAACGAATTCACCGCGCGCCTGATCGACGCCTACGCCCGGGTGCCTCAACTGGTGAGCCACCTGCACCTGCCGGTGCAGCACGGCAGCGACCGCATCCTGATGGCGATGAAGCGCGGCTACACCGCCATGGAGTACAAGAGCACGGTGCGCAAGCTGCGCGCCATCCGGCCCGAGCTGGCGCTCGGCAGCGACTTCATCGTCGGCTTCCCCGGCGAGACCGATGCCGACTTCGACAAGATGATGAAGCTCATCGACGAACTCGAGTTCGACGCCAGCTTCAGCTTCATCTTCAGCCCGCGCCCCGGCACGCCGGCCGCGGCGCTGCCGGACGACACGCCGCACGCGGTCAAGCTGGCGCGGCTGCAGAAGCTGCAGGCGGTGATCGACGGCAACGTCCGGCGCTTCGGCGAGAGCCGGGTCGGCACGGTGCAGCGGGTGCTGGTGGAAGGCGCGTCGCGCAAGGACGCACGCGAACTCATGGGCCGGACCGCCTGCAACCGGGTGGTCAATTTCGAGGGCGACGCGCGGCTGGTGGGACAGATGCTCGACCTGCGGATCACGCGCTCGATGGCCTACACCCTGCGCGGCGAGGTCGTGACGGCCGAGTCCACGTCCGCCTTCGCGCCGGCGCGCGCTGCCGCTGCTGCGGCGCTGCCCGTCGCCTGATGGCGAAACTGGGTTCGACGCGCGGCTCGTTCCAGCAGCTGCTGCTGTTCGCGTTTCTTCTGATCACGGCGCTGCTGGTGGGGGTGTCGCTGCGCGCTGTGTTTCAGTACGACCTCTTGATGACGCAGAGCCGCGACGCCGCCGCCCGTGCGCTCACGCTGTCCGGCGCCGGCCAGTCGCTGGCCGAGCGCAGCGCCGCGATGGAACGCGCCGGACGCCAGTCGCTGGTGCTCAACGACACGGTGCTGCGGCGCCGCTTCGACGATGCCGACCGCGACGCGCGCGCGGTGCTGGCCCGGCTGGAAGCCAACGGCCTGAACGGCGACACGCCGTCCCAGTGGCGCGAGCAGCTGGAGGTGATCGAGGGCCTGATGAACGGCCCGCCGGAAACGGCGCTGGCACGCGAAGGCTCGATGGCGACACAGTTCCGCGAGCTGGATGCGCTCAACACCAACCTCGCCCAGCAGGCCCAGTACCTGATCGAGACGCAGAACAACGAACTCTCGCAGCGCATCGAGGCCGCGCGCCAGCGCTTGATGCGGCTGGTGCTGGCCGCCAGCGCGCTGGCGGTGGTGCTGGCGCTGGCCTTCGGCGTCTGGCTGGCGCGGCCCTTCAAGCGCCTGGAGCGGGCGATCGTCGGCCTCGGCGAGAACCGGCTCGACGAACCGATCGACATCCGCGGACCGGCCGACGTGCGCCGCGTATCGCAGCAGCTCGAATGGCTGCGGCTGCGGCTGACCGAGCTGGACGCCGACAAGGCACGGTTCCTGCGACATGTCTCGCATGAACTCAAGACACCGCTGGCCGCCCTGCGCGAAGGCGTTTCGCTGCTGGAAGACGGCGTGACCGGCGCACTGAATCCGGCGCAGCGCGAGGTCACGCAGATCCTGCAGCAGAACACGATCGCCCTGCAGGGACAGATCGAGGCCCTGCTGCGCTTCAACGCCGCCGCCTTCGAAGCGCGCGAACTGCGCCGCCAGCGCACGCCGCTGCTGCCGCTGATCGAGGAACAGGTCGAGGCCCAGCGGCTGCAGTGGCAGGCCAACGGCCTGACGGTGCGCGCCGAGGGCGAGCCGATTGCGGTGCTGGTCGATCCGGTGAAGCTCGGCACCGCCGTGGCCAACCTGCTGTCCAACGCGATCCGCTTCTCGCAGCGCGGCGGCACGATCACCGTCTCGGTGTCGAGCACGGCCGACACCGCCCACATCGACATCCAGGATGCCGGCCCGGGCATCGCCGAGGGCGATCGCGACCGGATCTTCGAGCCTTTCTACCGCGGCGAGCGCCAGCCCCAGCATTCCGTCAAGGGCACCGGCATCGGCCTTTCGATCGTGCAGGAGTACATTGCGGCTCATGGCGGCCGCATCACGCTGCTGCCCGACGGGCCTGGCGCACGGTTTCGCATCGAGCTGCCGCGCTCCACCTGAGCCCATCGCCCCCACGCGTCCATTCCTTGTCCATGCGCCTTTCGATCTTTCACAGATCCGCCGCCCTCCTGGCGCTCGCCGCGCCGCTGCTGCTGGCCGGCTGTGCCAGCCCCTCCAGGCCCGGGCCGGCGCCCGTGCCGGTCACCGTCGCGCCGCCGTCCCCGCCGCCGGTGACGCCGGTGGAGGCCGAGCCGCTGGCGCCGGCCACGCAACCGGCGGGCGTCTTCGCGCAGTGGACCCAGGGACCGACCGCCGCGATGCTGGCCTATGCCGACAAGATGCGCCCACTCGGCGCGCCCGAGCTGGCGGCCGAGCTGAACCGCCTGGGCGACCTGGTCGAGACACCCACGGTCCAGATGCAGACCGCGATCGTGCTGGCGCAGACGCACAATCCGGCCGACCTGGCGCGCGCGCTCGGC
>DASXKG010000408.1:0-8094 GCA_036496965.1 Variovorax sp. | reverse complement strand
TCGCCCACCTTCGGCGTTTCGCTGCGCGGCGCAGTGAAGCTGTCCGCGGCCATGCTCGAATGGAAGCGCCAGCGCACCGGCCTCGTCACTTCGAGTTTCGCCGAGTCCGGCGCCTTTCTGCGTTCGTCGCCGGAGGTCGCCGTGCCCGACCTGCAGATGGTGTTCGTCGTGGCGCTGGTGGACGACCACAATCGCAAGCTGCATCTCGGCCATGGCTACTCCTGCCACATCGAGGTGCTGCGCCCGCGCAGCCGCGGCGCGGTGCGTCTGGCCAGCCGCGACCCGCGCGCCGCACCGCTGATCGATCCGCGCTTTCTCGACGATCCGCGCGACCTCGAGCTGCTGGTCAGGGGCGTGCAGATGCAGATGGACATCCTGCTGAGCAGCCCCTTCGACCCCTGGCGCGGGAAGATGCTCTACCCCGTGGACCGCAACGACCCGGCGGCGATCGCCGAGGACATCCGCAAGCGCGCCGACACGCAATACCACCCGGTCGGTACCTGCAAGATGGGCGCTGACGGCGACCTCACCTCGGTGGTGGACGCCCGGCTGCTGGTGCGCGGCACCAGCGGGCTGCGCGTGGTCGACGCCTCGATCATGCCGACCCTGTGCGGCGGCAACACCAACGCGCCGACCATCATGATCGGCGAAAAGGCAGCGGACATGATCCGCGCCGACGGGCGCGCCTGACTCGCAGTCCAGATCGCCCGCACTGATGACCCGGCTGACCTCTGGCCTAAGTGGCGGCGCTTTCGGGCTCGCGCAACACGCCCCGGCGCTTCATCTCGCGAATCATCCGGTAGATCGACGGCAGCGGGATATAGACCCCGCGCGCATAGGTCTCCCGCAACACCGAGACGGCGTTGACTTCTTCTTCAGGCAGCGAAGCGATGACTTCGAGGATCAGCAGGCGGCGAGCCGTGGCTCGAAGATGAACCTCCTGCAGGCGCTCGCTGTTCGACGCGATCGGCCGCGCATCCGGCATCTGAACTCCAAGGGTGTCGGCGACCCAGTGGCAATGCACCGACGGTGCCCGAAGAGTCTGAACCGTCCCTGACCTGCATGTCGGCCGCGCGGTCATCGCGCCACAAGCCCAGCCTAGTCTAGGTATCACTCCACTTGCGCAGCAGATTGTGATAGATGCCGGTGAGCGTGCGCCGCGCGGACTCGTCGGCACCGCTCTGGTTGAGGCGCCGGATGGCGTTGTCCATGTCGAACAGCAGGGCGCGGTCGCCCGCGTCGCGCACCAGGCTCTGGACCCAGAAGAAGCAGGCCACCCGCGTGCCGCGCGTCACCGGCGTGACCCGGTGCACGCTGGTGGCCGGATACAGCACCAGGTCGCCGGCGGCCAGCTTCACGGTCTGCATGCCGTGCGTGTCTTCCATCTGCAGTTCGCCGCCGTCGTAGCTGGCCGGGTCGGACAGGAACAGGGTGCCCGACAGGTCGGTGCGCAGCTTGCGCCCGTTGTGCGGATGGATTCGCACGCCGCCGTCCACATGCAGCCCGAAGCTCATGCCCTCGCTGTAGCGGTTGAACATGGGCGGATACAGCAGGTTCGGCAGCGCCGCGCTGATGAAGGTCGGGTGGCGCTCCAGCGCGCTGGCCACGATGTCCTGGCAGGCATGCGCCACCTCGGCGCGCTCGTCGATCTGCTGGTTCAGCTTGACCGGCGCGCCCTGATGGCCGGCCGTCGCCCGGCCGTCGACCCAGGCGTCGCCGGCACCATCGAGCCGCGCCTGGACAGCCGCCAGTGCCTCGGCATCGAGCACCTGGGGAATGCAGATCAGCATGGCCTGCTGCTGCCCCTCGGGCTGCGCGCCCGGGGCGCGGCATCAGAAGCGGTAGTTGACGGACAGCATTGCGGTTCGCCCCGCACCCGGCACGGAACGGCCGCCGTCGGATGGAATGAGCGCGTCGAAGTAGTACTTGTTGGCAAGGTTGAAAACGTTCAACTGGATGTCGTATTTCGGCTGATGGTAAGCCACCATCAGGTCGAAGCGGGTGTAGCCGGGCACGTACGTCAGGTCGGTGTTGTTGGCATAGCGCGGACCCACATAGGTGGCGCCGCCGCCCAGGTCCCACAGCGCCGAGAACGAATACACGGCCCACAGGCTGGCGCTGTTCTGCGGCGTGTTGGCAGGTGTCTTGCCCTGGGTGCCGGGTGCGATGCCATCGATGATGCTCGCGTCCAGGTAGGTGTAGGCGCCGAAGACCTGCAACTTGTCGGTGATGCGGCCCGCCGCGCCGGCGCGGGCACCGTTCACCCGGATCGTGCCGGTCGCCGTGTAGGTACCGTCGTTGTTTTGCGCCCGCGCATTGTCCTGCGTGATCTGGAAGGCCGCCGCGCTGAGCGACAGGCCGCCATTGTTCAGGTCCCACTTGCCGCCCACCTCGTAGGCCTTGTTCTCCTCGGGCGGCAGCGGCTGGGTGCCGCCCGTGGTCGCCACCAGCTGCTCCAGCGAGGGATTGAACGAGGTGCTGTAGGACATGTAGTAGGACTGCTCCGGCGTCGGCTGCCAGATCGGCCCGAAGCGCCAGCTGGTGAAGTTCACCGTCTGCTGCTCGTAGGGCAGCGTCGTCGTGCTGGAGATCGTGTTTGAGATATTGGCGTCGTAGTGGTCCTGGCGCACGCCGCCGACGATCTTCCACTGCTTGCCCAGGGAGATCGTGTCGTTGACATAGGCGGCGATGGTGTCGGCGCTGGCGGTTGCGAGATTGCCCGGCAGGCTCGGCGCGTTGGCCGGAGAGTCCATCGAGACCGGCGCCAGCAAAGGCGTGCAGGAGACGTATCCGCTGGTCGTTCCTGCCGGGTTCAGGGCAAAGCCATTGCACAAGCCGTTGCGGTAGTAGGCCTGGTTGCTGTAGGTCTCGTGGCCGAGCTCGACGCCGGCCAGCAGCGAATGCTTGATGTCGCCGGTGTCGAACTTGGTGGTCAGCTCGGTCAGATTGAACAGCGAGGTGTCCTTGATGTCGCGGTCATGGCTTTGCTGGCGCACCCACAACTGGTCCAGCGGCAGGGTGCTGACCAGCGGCAGCGGCACGGCCGTGGTACCGGTCGATCCGGCGACGAAGGATCCATTGGCCGCCAAGTGGCCGATGTTCTGCGGCGCGGTTTCCTGCGCGTCCGTCGTCACCTGGTTGTAGGTGGTCTGGTTGCGGATCGCGGTGTCGGGCGTGATCTTGTGCCGCACCACCGCCTCGAGCATGCCGATGTCGGACGTCGTGCGGTCGTTGTTGAAACCGTAGGCCGTATCGCGCGGGACCGGCGCCGGCCGACCATTGAGCGGCGGCAGGCCGTAGTCCGCCATGTCGTTGTTGTGCTGCAGCAGCGCGGAGATGGTGACCTCGGTCGGCGTGCCGATGCCGAACTTCAGCGACGGCGCGACGCCGAAATCCTGCACGTGGGTCTGGTCGCGGGTGCTGGCATCGCCGTCCTGTGCCATGGCCGAGATGCGGAAGGCCGAGGTGTCGGACATCGGATGGTCGACGTCGACCGTGGTGCGGACCAGCCCGTTGGTGGTGGTCGACACGTTGGCCACGTTGGCCGCTGTCAGCGATGGCTGCTTGCTCACCTGGTTGATGATGCCGCCGGTCGAGCCGCGGCCGAACAGCATCGACGAGGGCCCCATCAGCACCTCGACCGCGTCGAGAGCGAACACGTCGCGGTAGTACTGGCCGCGGTCGCGCGCGCCGTCGAGGTAGATGTCGGTGCGGGCCGAGAAGCCGTTGAGGTTGATGTTGGTGCCGATCTGGCCGCCTTCGGCGGCACCGATGGTGAGGCCGGGCACGTTGCGCAACGCGCTGGCCAGCGAGGTCGCGCCCTGCGACTGCATCAGCGCCTGGTTGATGACCGTCACCGACTGCGGGATGTCGTGCACATCGGCCGGCAGCCGGCTGAGGCTGACGCCGTTCGAGTTGAAGCTCGCCGGGTCGGCGTCGCTTTCCACCCTCACTTCGCGCAGGGTCTGGGGCACCACGGCGCCGCTGGCGGAAGGGACCGCCGAATCGGTCGAGCCAGCGGTCGGCGCAGCAGTCTGCTGCGCCATCGCGCCAGCCATGGCAATGAGACTCATTATCGCGAGCGCGGCAGGCTTGAGGCAGCCCGCCTGCGGTGGAAAGCGGTTCATGGGAGGTCGCTGAAGATGGGAACGGAAATGCCTCGAAAGGCGCGTCCAAATTGTGATTGATTTTTACAACTGAGAATCACTCGTATTGCGATTCTTGTTTCGGTGTTGTAAATGCGACACGGTTCGCCCAGTTCCGCCATGAAGTCAGGTTACAGAAAGGTTCTCATGGCGGCAGCAAAGACCGCTCGCAGGCGGCTCGTTGCAAATCCATACAGATGCTGGCAATTGACCGCCATCTGAAACAGACTGCGCCACTGGAACACCCTTCACGGAGAACCTCGATGGCAACTAGCGTCAACCTCTGGCCGCTGATCGGCGTGGCCGTCATCATTGCGGGCTTCATCCTGCGCTTCAACCCGATGCTGGTGGTAGCCGCGTCCGCCCTCGTCACCGCCTTCGCGGCGGGCTTTCCGGTCGACAAGGTGCTCTCGGAAATCGGCAGCGGCTTCGTCAAGACGCGCAACCTGCCGCTGATCATCCTGCTGCCGCTCACCGTGATCGGCCTGCTCGAGCGCCATGGATTGCGCCAGCACGCGCAGGCCTGGATCAGCCGCATCAAGTCCGCCACCGCGGGGCGGCTGCTGATCGTGTATCTGGCCGCGCGGCAGCTCACCGCTGCGGTGGGCCTGACCAGCCTGGGCGGCCATCCGCAGATGGTGCGGCCGCTGATCGCACCGATGGCCGAGGGTGCGGCCGAGGCGCGCTACGGGCGCCTGCCGGACCGCATCCGCTGGCGGCTGCGCGCCTATGCGGCGGCAACCGACAACGTCGGCCTGTTCTTCGGCGAGGACATCTTCGTGGCCTTCGGGGCGATCGTGCTGATGTCGACCTTCCTGCGCGAGGCCGGCATCGACGTGGAGCCGCTGCACATCGCGCTGTGGGGCATTCCGACAGCCATCTGCGCCTTCGTCATCCATGCCTGGCGGCTGCGCCGCTTCGACCAGGCGCTGACCAGGGAGTTGGCCGACGGCGCCTGCGCCGAAGAGGCCGCCAGCGACGACGCCGCGCGGGCCGCATCATGATCATCTCGATCGACTACCTGTTCTGGCTGGTCGGCGCAATCTTGCTGCTGACGGCGGGCATGACGCTGGCCGACCGCGAGCATCCCAAGCGCTATTCGAGCGCGTTGTTCTGGGCGCTGTACGCGATCGTCTTCCTCCTGGGCGACCGCATCCCGCCGGTCTGGATGGGCGTCGGCGTGGTGGTGATGGCCTTGATCGCCGGCTTCGGCGGGGTGGGCATCGGCAAGCACCATCCGCTGCCGGAATCGGAGGCCAAGGCCAGTGCCGCGCGGCTCGGCCACAGGCTCTTCATTCCCGCGCTCGCGATTCCCATCGTGACGGTGATCGGCACGGTGCTGATGAACAACCTGAAGATCGGCGGCGCCTTCCTGCTCGATCCGAAGAACACCACGCTGGTGAGCCTGGGCATCGGCTGCGTCGTGGCGCTGCTGCTGGCCTGCTGGCTCACGCGCGACACGCCGGCGCAGGCCATGCGGGAATCGCGGCGCCTGACCGATTCGCTCGGCTGGGCCGTGGTGCTGCCGCAGATGCTCGGCATGCTGGGCCTGGTGTTCTCGGACGCCGGCGTGGGCAAGGCGGTGGCGCACCTGACCACCGCCTACATCAACATGGACCTGCGCTTTGTCGCGGTGGTGGTCTACGTGGTGGGCATGGCGCTGTTCACCGTCATCATGGGCAACGGCTTCGCGGCCTTTCCGGTGATGACCGGCGGCGTCGGCGTGCCGGTGCTGGTTGGCATGCACCACGGCAATCCGGCGGTGATGGCGGCGATCGGCATGTTCTCCGGCTACTGCGGCACGCTCATGACGCCGATGGCCGCGAACTTCAACATCGTGCCGGCGGCCTTGCTCGAGTTGCCCGACAAGAATGCCGTGATCAAGGTGCAGCTCGCGACGGCCGGCCCGCTGCTGGTGGCGAACATCTTTCTGCTCGAGTGGCTGATGTTCCGCTGATCCCCGGGCGGCTGGGAGAGAATCGGTAGCCGGCCTTTTCTCTCTTTCAACGACACCAACCTTTCGCATGGATCTGCTGCAAATCCTCATCCTGGCCATCGTCCAGGGCGCCGCCGAACTTCTTCCGGTCTCCAGCTCGGCCCACGTCATCATGGCCGAGAAGCTCATGGGACTCGACCCCACCGCCCCGCAGATGACGCTGTTGCTGGTGATGCTGCACACCGGCACCATGTTTGCCGTCATCGTCTACTTCTGGCGCTCCTGGATCGCCACCTACTTCAGTTCGGCCCGGGCGTTTCGGGTGAATGCCTTGCAGGTGGTGGTCGCCACCGCGGCAACCGGCGTGGTGGGCCTGGCGCTGCTGAAAATCATCGAGCATGTGTTCGCCGCGGGCGCGCCGGACTTCGAGATCGAGCATCTGTTCGGCAACGCCAGGTTGATGGCGGCGGCGCTGGCGGCCGCCGGCGTGCTGATCATCGCGTCCTCGCGCATGACCGGCAACGGGGAGCAGGAGCTCTCGCTTCGCAGCGCCGGCTGGATCGGCGCGGTGCAGGGCCTGTGCCTGCCCTTCCGCGGCTTCTCGCGCTCGGGCGCCACCATCTCCACGGGCCTGGCGCTCGGGGTCGGCCGCCGCCGGGCCGAGGAGTTCAGCTTCGTGCTGGCGGTGGTGCTGACGCCGCCGGTGATCGTCAGGGAAGGCTATCGCCTGTGGAAGGCGCAGTCCGCGGCCCTCGAAGCCGGTGGGCTGATGCACCAGATGGGCCCCAGCCTGCTGGGCATGGTGCTCAGCTTCCTGGCCGGCCTGGCCGCGCTTCGCTGGCTGTCGAAGTGGCTCGAACAGGGCCGCTGGCACATCTTCGGCGTCTATTGCCTCGTGGCCGCGCTGGTCGTGCTCTGGATCGGCTGATCCTCGGAGCCGAAGCGCAAATCCTCCGTGGACACGGCGCGAACCCGCGGACCGAAACTGCCGATGTTCGCCAGCGTCAGGTTGTGGTGCCGGATCACCTGGCTGGCCGACAGGTGCCGGTTGCCCTCGGAGGTGTGCGCATCGTCGACCAGCACCACGGGATAGCCGAGCGCCAGCGCCCGCCGGGTGGTCGTGTCGACACAGTACTCGGTGTGCATGCCGCAGATCACCAGCTCGCCGACGCCGTGCGCATCGAGCAGCTGCTGCAGGTTGGTGCGATGGAACGCATCGGCCGAGGTCTTGCGGATGCGCAGGTCCGCGGCTTCGGCGTCGAGCCCGCGCGCCAGTTGCCAGGCGTCGGTCTGGAACTCGAGATAGCCCGAAGTCGACTCGTGCTGCACGAAGATCACCGGGACACCCGCCGCACGCGCCTTGGCGCAGACCTCGTTGATGCGGCCGATGACCTGCTGCGACTCGAAGGCCGCGTGCTCGCCCTCGCACAGAACCTGCTGCACGTCGATGACCAGCACGGCCGTCCGGTTGGCCGGCGCGGCACGCATGCCGTGCGTGGACTTCAGGTAGCCCGGCGCCTGCGCGTGGCTCGCGCAGTCGCCGTACCGGATCGCCGAGGGGTAGTACTCCGACTGGAACTGCACCTTGCCCGCGGCATCTTCACCCGCCTGGCTGGCGATGAACGCCAGCATCAGATCGATGCCCGCCGACACCCCCGCGGAGGTCCAGACATCGCCATCGCGCACGTGGCGCGCTTCGACCACCTTCACGTCGCCCAGCGCGCGCAGTCGGTCCAGCGAAGCCCAGTGGGTGGTTGCGGTCCGGCCCGATAACAGGCCGGCGGCATGCAGCACGAAGGCGCCGGTGCACACGGACAGCACGGCCCTGCAATGCCTGGCCTGCGCGGCGACGAACTCGAGCAGCACCGGGTTGTCGACCTCGCGCCGCGTGCCCATCCCGCCGGGGACCAGCAGCCAGTCGAGCGCAGGACAGTCGGCAAACGACACATGGGGGTTGATCGACAAGCCCTTCGCGCACACCACCGGCCGCGCGGCCTGCGCAACGATCAGGCA
>DASXKG010000407.1:0-1742 GCA_036496965.1 Variovorax sp. | reverse complement strand
GCGTCCGGCCAGGTCCATCGCCAGGGTCAGGCCCACGGGGCCGGCGCCGACGATGAGCACGTCGGCTTCGAGTTCTCCGTCTTGCATATATTTCATCAATCCAGCTTGATGTTGGCGGTCTGGATGACCTTGGACCACTTGCGGGTCTCTGCGGCGATGTAGTCGCCGAAGGCCTGGGGGGTGTCCGGCGCCGGCTCCACGCCCAGGCCCCGCATGGCGGACTGGATCTGCGGGTCGCCCAGCGCGGCGACGATGGCGGCATTCAGCCGCGCGACGATCGGCGCCGGCGTATCGGCCGGCGCAACCACGCCGAACCAGCCGGTGGAATCGTAGCCGGGCAGCCCGGCCTCGGCCACAGTCGGCACGTCCGGCAGCATCGGCACCCGCTGCGGGCTGGTCACGGCGTAGGCGATCAGCTTGCCGGCCTTGATCTGCTGCAGGGCCGAGGGGAGGTCGACCACGGCCAGCGAGATCTGGCCCGCCATCGCGTCGAGCGCCGCCGGGCCCGATCCGCGGTACGGCACCTCGACCAGCTTCACGCCGGCCATCTGGGCAAAGAGTGCAGCCGACAGGTGCATGGCCGTGCCGTTGCCGCCGTGGCCGATCGACAGCTTGCCGGGCTCGGCACGCGCCAGCGCGATCAACTCCTGCTGCGTGCGCGGCGCCAGCGAGGGATGGCCCACGATCACGAAGGGAATGGCGGCCAGCATGCTCACCGGCTTGAAATCCTTCAGCGGGTCGAAGGGCATCTGCGGATACAGGCTGGTGTTGGCGGCCAGTGCGCCGGCCGCGCCGACGCCCAGCGTGTAGCCGTCGCCCGCGGCCTTCGCCACCAGCGCCAGCCCCACATTGCCGCCGGCCCCGGGGCGGTTGTCCACCACCACCGCCTGGCCGAGCGCCTCGTCGAGCTTGGGCACCAGCATGCGCACCACCGCGTCGGAACTTCCCCCCGGCGGGAAGGTGACGATCATGCGGATCGGCTTGCCGGGAAAGTCGGCGCCGGCGCCCTGCGCCTGCGCAGGGACTGCTGCAAGCAGCCAGCAGCAGGCCGCCAGCCCTGCCGCGACGCGCGCGCTGAGTTTCTTCATCTCTGGGTTCCCCGGGTTGAATCAAGCGAAGTGGTCGAAGGAGTCGAACGATTGCGTCAGCGGCAGCCCCTTGGCGTCGACGATGCGCAGCCCGGTCTCTGCCTCGATGCAACCGATGCGCGTCACCCGCGTGGCGCTGGCGCGCGCCGCCTGCTCGACCGCGTTGCGCGCCGAGGCCGGTGCCGTGAAGGCCAGTTCGTAGTCGTCGCCGCCGGCCAGCACGCAGGCGCGGCGGGCTTCGATGCCCAGGCCGGCGGCGGCGGTGTCCATGGCCAGCAGTTGCAGCGCCGCATCCGCGTCGAGCCGCGCCCCGACCCCGCTGGCTTTCAGCACGTGGCCGAGGTCCCCGGCCAGGCCGTCGCTGATGTCGATGGCCGCCGTCGCGATGCCACGCAGCGCCTGGCCGAGGGCCACCCGGGGCGTCGGCTGCTCCATGCGCGCACGCGCCGCCTCGAACAGCGCGCCCGGCAAGGCCAGCGTGCCGCGAAACACCTCCAGCGCCAGACGGGCGTCGCCCAGCGTGCCGCTGACCCAGAGCTCGTCGCCGACCCGTGCGGCCGAGCGCAGCAGCGCAGCGCCGGCGGGCAGTTCGCCGAAGACGGTGATGCAGATGTTGAGCGGACCGCGCGTGGTGTCGCCACCCACCAGCTCGCA
>DASXKG010000406.1:0-2597 GCA_036496965.1 Variovorax sp. | reverse complement strand
CAGGCGCCCCCGGTGAGTTCGTATCAATTCGGCCGCCTGTCTTATCGTCAGTAGCGCTCTTCGATAAAGCGCATCGGATGGTTGGATTCGTGGTAGCCGCCGGCCTTCTGGCGCGCGGGCAGCTTCACCTTCTCGTGCGGCACCGTGCTGTACGGCACCTGGCTGAGCAGGTGCGAGATGATGTTCAGGCGCGCGCGGCGCTTGTCATCCGATCGCACCACGTGCCACGGCGCGAAGTCGGTGTCGGTCTCCGCGAACATGTCGTCCCGCGCGCGCGAGTAGTCGTACCAGCGGCTGTAGGATTTGAGATCCATCGGCGTGAGCTTCCAGATCTTGCGCCCATCCTCGATGCGCGCCTCGAGGCGCCGGGTCTGCTCCTCGGGGCTCACTTCGAGCCAGTACTTGATGAGGGTGATGCCGGAATCTATGATGACCCTTTCGACTTTCGGGACCGCCCCGAGAAATGCCTTCGAGGTTTCTTCGCTGCAAAAGCCCATGACCCGCTCGACGCCCGCGCGGTTGTACCAGCTGCGGTCGAAGATCACCACCTCGCCGGCCGCCGGCAAGTGTGGCAGATAGCGCTGCACGTACATCTGGCTCTTCTCGCGCTCGGTCGGTGCGGGCAGTGCAACCACGCGGAATATGCGCGGGCTCACGCGCTCGGTGATCGCCTTGATGGTGCCGCCCTTGCCCGCGCCGTCGCGCCCCTCGAAGACGACGCACACCTTCAGGCCCTTGTGCACCACCCACAGTTGCAGCTTGACGAGTTCGACGTGGAGCCGCTCGAGTTCCTTGTCGTAGCCCCGGCGGCCAAGCTTGTCCTTCGCCGCCTCCGCGGCCTTCGACTTTTCCTCGCCGTGCTCGCCGGCGGGCTGGTTGTCCTGCTTGGTCGACGATCGGTGTTTCTGTTGCATGGCAGCCTCGCTCAAGCTCGTTGTTCGTCGAAAGTAGCGCAGCCGGCCGCGGGCGCAAATCCTACTTTGGTCGGATTTCCCAAGCTGCGCCGGGCGTAGCAAGCTCAATCACCCGAGTTCGAGGACCAGAGCTCCCTCAGCTGCCCAGCAGTGCGGGCACGATGTCGACGAACAGGATCTTGATGATCGTCATCCCCGGAAAGATCATCGCGTAGCCGATGTCCGGCTTGTCCGTCGGCGCCAGCTTGTTGGCGTACGCCAGGATGGCCGGATTGCCGCAGGCCCCGGCCACGATGCCGGCCACTTCGTCGTAGGGCATCTTGAAAACGCCCAGGCCCAGCACGAGGATCGGCAGCACCAGCGCCACAACGACGATCGCGCCGAGCCCGAGCATCTCGAAGCCCGTCTGCGAGACCGTCGCCGCGAACTTCGGCCCCGACGACATGCCCACCTGCGCAAGGAACAGTGTCAGGCCGAGGTTGCGCAGCACCAGGTTGGCCGACAGCGGGATGGTCCAGTTCAGCCCGCCGGTGCGGCGCATCTTGCCGAGCACCAGCGCCACGATCAGCACGCCCGACAGGCCCAGCGCGAGCTTGCCGACACCCGGCAGCGGAAAGTTGATGGCGCCGAGTAGAAAGCCCAGCGCCATGCCGAGCCCGATGGAGATGTAGCTGAACTCGGCCGTGCCCTTGATCGAATCGCCGAAGAACTTGCGCAGCGCGGCGAAGTCGTCGCGGTGCGCGAGCATGCCGATGCGGTCGCCGAATTCCAGCACCAGGTCGGGCCTCGGCGAAATGTCGGCGTCGCCGCGCCGCACCTGGACCAGCGCGTTGGGCCGGCCCTGCGGCAGTTTCAGGTCGCCCAGGGCGCGGCCGACCACGGCCGCCCGGGACGCAAACACACGCACGTAGTCCAGGTCGCGGCGGTCACCAGTCACGCGGCCGTGGTGCACCTCGCCGAGCTGCTGCGCGGCCTGCTCCAGCGCCTCGCGGCTCGGCCCCGAGACCAGCAGGACATCGTTCACCGCCAGCGCCATCGAGTGCGAGGCCGGCAGGTTGTGATGCGCCCGCCGCAGCGCCAAGATCTCGATGCCGGCGGGCAACCCGACGAGCAGATCGCCGATCGTCTTGCCCTTCAGCGCCGATTCCTCGGGCGCGATTTCCAGCATCTCGATGCCGCCGCCCGTGGGCGCCTGGATCTTCGGCTTGAGCAGCATGAAGACCACGTACAGGAAGAGGATCGGCCCCGCCACGCCCAGCGGATAGGCCACGGAATAGCCGACCGCCGGATCGTCGTTGCCCAGGTTCACGATGGCCGCCTGCAAGGTCGGCGTGCTGGTGCCAGCGCCCGCGAACAGCCCCAGCGCATGCCCGAGCTGGAGGTTCGACAGCTTCATGAACAGCACGCTCACCACGCCGGCGAGCAGCACACCCGAAAGCGCGATGAGGTTGGCCCTGCGGCCATAGGGGCTCGTGAGCCCGATGAAGAACTGCTTGCCGTACTGCACGCCGACGGCGTAGAGGAACAGCGCCAGCCCCAGCGTGCCGACCATCGGCGCGGGTGCCGACTTCGGCGACAGCCAGCCCATGAACAGCGCCACGAAAAGCACCGCGCCGACGCCGAGCGAAAAGCCCTTGAGGTTGACTTCGCCCAGCAGGTAGCCGAGGGCGATGGTGAGGAACA
>DASXKG010000405.1:0-3024 GCA_036496965.1 Variovorax sp. | reverse complement strand
TCGCGCTCTGGCAGCGCGTGCACCGCATGTCGCTGGCCGAAGTGTTCCGGCTCGAGTACCGGGCCTCGCTCGGCTGCTGCGCCCATCACGACTTCGCTGAAGGCATCCGCGCGCTGCTGGTCGACAAGGACCGCA
Organism: Variovorax sp.; assembly: GCA_036496965.1. GTDB lineage: Bacteria > Pseudomonadota > Gammaproteobacteria > Burkholderiales > Burkholderiaceae_C > Variovorax. The sequence goes on along the minus strand of DASXKG010000405.1, from coordinate 2,889 downwards.
ATCCGAAGTGGCAACCGGCCACGCTCGAAGAGATCACGCCGGCATTCGTCGCAGACCACCTGCGGCCGCGCGGCGAGATGGCGCCCGAGCTGGCGTCGCTTGCCTGATTACCTGAATCCATCCCCTCACGGAGAGACATGACATGAAGATCGCATTCATCGGCCTGGGCAACATGGGCGGCCCGATGGCCCTCAACCTCCAGAAAGCCGGCCACGCGCTCAGCGCCTTCGATCTCTCGGCCGAGGCGTGCAAGAAATTTGCCGCCGAAGGGCTGAGCATCGCTGCCTCGGCAGCGGCTGCGGTCGACGGCGCCGAGGTGGTGGTCAGCATGCTGCCGGCCAGCGCCCATGTCGAGGGACTCTACCTCGGCAGCGAGGGCCTGATGCAAAGGATCGCGCCCGGCACGCTGGTGATCGACAGCAGCACCATCGCCGCGGCCACGTCGCGCAAGGTGGCCGAGGCCGGCGCGAAGCGCGGCGTGGCGGTGATCGACGCGCCGGTATCGGGCGGCACCGGGGGTGCGATCGCGGGCACGCTGACCTTCATGGTCGGCGGCGCGGCGGCCGACCTGGAGCGGGCCCGCCCGGTGCTCGAGAAGATGGGCGCCAACATCTTCCACGCCGGCGACGCCGGCGCCGGCCAGACCGCCAAGATCTGCAACAACATGCTGCTCGGCATCCTGATGATCGGGACCTCCGAGGCGATTGCGCTCGGCATCGCGAACGGACTCGATCCCAAGGTGCTGTCGGAAATCATGCGGCGCAGTTCGGGCGGCAACTGGGCCCTGGAAAAGTACAACCCGCTGCCGGGCGTGATGGAGGCTGCGCCCGCATCGAAGGGCTACGCCGGCGGCTTCGGCACCGACCTGATGCTGAAGGACCTGGGCCTGGCGCAGGAGAACGCGGCGGCGGTGCGCGCCGCCACGCCGCTGGGCGGACTGGCCCGCAACCTGTACGCGGCGCACAGCCTCGCCGGCCATGGGGCGCTGGATTTTTCGAGCGTGATCAAGCTGCTACAGCAGGCCTGAGCGGGCCCTTCAATCGAGCAGCCAATGCCGATCACGAGGACTCGCGGCCGCGCTTGACGGCGCGTGCGGCAGCCGCTGCGCCGATGGCTTCGTTGATGGCTTCGATGCTGATCGGCTTGGCGACGCGGCCCGCGAAGCGTCCTTTCAGTGTGGACGGATCGGCTTTCAACGCCACGACCTTGAAGCCGTCGCCTTGAGCGATGAAATCCACCTTCGCACCCGGCCGGAGGCCGAGCGCCGTTCGGACGGCGAGCGGGATCGTGATCTGACCTTTGCTGGTGAGGGTGGCAACGGCCATGATGAACTCTCTCCTTACTTTGAGTAAGGAACTATAGGCGCGCCTCGGGGCAGTAGCATTGCAGCTTCCAAGAATCCAGGAGACCTTGCATGCCCGTGTTCCGTCGTCTTCCCCTGTTCATCGCTGCCGCCGCCATCTTCGCAGCCGGCGCTGCCGGCGCCCAGACCTGGCCCACCAAGCCGATCCGGCTGGTCGTGCCCTTCGCGCCCGGCGGTGCCAACGACCTGATGGCCCGGGCCGCCGCCGAAGGCGCGTCCAAGGTGCTCGGGCAGCAGGTGATCGTCGACAACAAGCCCGGCGCCGGCGCCACCCTCGGCGCCGAGATCGTGGCCAAGGCGGCCCCGGACGGCTACACCTTCCTGGCCAGCGCCGCCGGCACGATCTCCAACAGCATGATCAAGAAGTCCATGCCCTACAAGGACGAGCAGCTGGTGCCGGTGGCCATGATCGCGCTCGCGCCCTCGGTGATCGTGGTGCCGGCCAATGCGCCCTACAGCACGCTGAAGGATTTCGTCGCCGCATCGAAGGCGTCGCCGCACGGCTTCCACTGGGCCACCGCCGGCACCGGCAGCACGCCGCATTTCGTCGAAGGGCTGCTGCAGACCAAGTACGGCGCCAAGCTCGACGTGGTGCCCTACAAGAGCGGCTCGGAATCGATCACCGCGGTGCTGGGCAGCCAGGTGGAGGCCACCTCCGAGGCCAGCATCGTGGTGCTGCCCTACGTCAAGAGCGGCCAGCTGAAGGCCCTGGCCGACACCTGGAGCGAGCGCATCTCGGCCTACCCGCAGCTGCCGACCGCGGCCGAGGAGGGCTTCCCCGAGATCAAGATCGCGCATTGGGCCGGCGTCCATGCCCCGCGTGGGACGCCCGACGCGATCCTCGACAAGATGGCCGCGGCGGTCGACGCCGCCATGAAGAACCCGCAAATCGCCGGCCGGCTGAAGGCGGTCGGCATCCAGCCCGTCGGCGGCACCCGCGCCTCCTTCACCCAGTTCGTCGCTGAAGAGCGCGGCCGCCTGGGCGGCGTCGTGAAAGCCACCGGCATGACGGAAGACTGAGCGCCGAGCGGCATGTCGAGGGCCGGCGCTTGGGGCCTCAGCGCTCCGGGCGCAGGCCCTGGACCCTCAGCACCGCCTTCAGCCGCCGCACCTCGTGCTCGAGGTCGAGGATGAGGGCCGCGGCATCGAGCCCGACGCCGAAGTCGCGCTCGAGGCGCCGCACTTCGAGCGCGCACTGCAGGTCGCTGCCGTGGAAGCGCCAGTCGTCCGGCCGATCGGCCGGCGCGCGCGATTCGATGATGCCGACCTCGACCAGCTGCGCCACCCAGTCGAGCTGCGCGCCGCAGGCATGCGCGAGTTCGCTGGCGGCAAGCGGGTGGGAACCGATCACGGTGGTGGTCGTGGTGGTGGTGATGGAGACGGAATTCATGGTCGTCAGACTCCGAGGTGGCGGCGCGGGTCGAAAGGCACCGCCTGCGCCAGCTGTTCGTAGGCCTTGCGGGCGGCGTCGGTGTCCGCCGGCGGCAGGGCGATCTCGAGGATAAGGTAGAGATGGCCGGGCGGCT
>DASXKG010000404.1:0-4544 GCA_036496965.1 Variovorax sp. | reverse complement strand
CTCCGTCCAGCACTGCTGCGGTGTGTCCGCAGTCCGAGAGGCGCGCACGCAGCGCACGCGCGATGGTGGATTTGCCCGAGCCGGACAGGCCTGTCAGCCAGACGACGCACGCGTCACTCATTCAATGCAGTCTGCGCGCATTGCTGCGCATCGGAGTTCTTGTTGTTGCGCGCGTCGGGCGCGTTCGCCCAACTCGCGTCCAGCGCGCATGATCCGCAACGACAATTAGCGTTTCCTTACACCAAGGTAAACGCCCGGCAAACATATGTTAAAACCTGTTCGCGTCTCGCGGACAAACGCGCGCCGCGCCGCCCGAACGCGGCCCTCAGATCATCGACTTGCCCTGCTTGAGCACCACGTCGCAAGCCTTCTTGGTGATCTCCTGCTTCAGGCCGCCGCCCGTCAGGTCCATGGTCTTGCCGTCGCTGCCGGTGAGCAGGCCCTTGGCGCCGCTGACGTAGCCGGTGTCGGAAGCCGGCTTGCCGCCTGGGATCTTGCTCATCAGCTGGTCCTTGACGGCCGAAGCGTCGCCGCCGATGTAGTTGTTCTTGACGCAGAACTCGAGCACGCCGGCCGCGTTGCCGAGGCTGCCCGAGGTCATCGAGCCGAGGCCGCCCGAGGCGCCGCCGACCATGCCCTTGAGCGTGTCCAGGTTCTGGGCTTGTGCGATGCCGGCGCCGGCGGTGAGCGCGAGCAGGGCGCCGAGTGTGGCGAGTTTGCGTACGGAAGTATTCATGCGTGGCTCCTGGCTGAGGATCGAAGGTGTCCAGGAAACCATAGCGCATGCCCGAGGCAGGCCGGCGACGACATTGAAACAGTTGGTGGGGCCTTCGCCAGCGCGAGGCGTGGGGGCTCTACGCCACCGTCACGCCGACTTTCCGCCCCGCCCCGACGATCTCGTTCCAGGTCGCATCGTCCATCGCGATGCCGGCTTGGCGGCGCGCGGCGCGTGCCTTGCGCTCGGGTTCGCCGGCGATCTGCACCGCTTCGAACCCGGCGCCCGGCGGGCTTTGCCGCAGCCAGTCGATGAAGGCCCGTGCCTCTTGCTGGAAGCTCGCTTGCGTGCCCAGCTTGATCGGGTCGATCAGCACCGCCAGCATGCCGTTCAGCACCGCGCGCGCCGTATCGGCCTGACGATGCCAGGTGCCGCCGCCGGTCAGCGCGCCGCCGAGCAGTTCGCAGGCCACGGCCATGCCGTAGCCCTTGTGCTCGCCGAAGGTCATGAGCGCACCGAACAGGCCATTGCTCTGCGGCACCACCACCACGCCGGGGTTGTCGGTGGGCGCGCCATGTTCGTCGATGAGATAGCCGGGCGGCACGCGCTCGCCCTTGTTGTGCGCCACGCGCATCTTGCCCTGCGCGACGCGGCTGGTGGCGAAGTCGAGGACGAAAGGCTCGGCGCCGGCCAGCGGGATGCCGATGCAGCAGGGGTTGGTGCCGAAGCGGCCGTCGCCGCCGCCCCAGGGGGCGACCACGGGCCGCGACAGGACATTCACGAAATGCAGGGCCACCAGGCCGCGTGCCACCGCCATCTCCGCGAAATGGCCGATCCGGCCCAGGTGATGGCTGTTGGCCAGCGAGAGGATGCAACTGCCGTGCTGCTGCGCGCGGGCGATGGCCAGTTCCATCGCCTGCACGCCGATGACCTGCCCGTAGCCGCGCTGGCCGTCGAGTGCGAGCATGGCGCCGCCATCGAGATTCACTTTCACCGACGCGTTGGGCGCCAGGCCGCCTTCGGCCACCGCGTTCACGTAGCGCGGCACCATGCCCACCCCATGCGAATCGTGGCCGCTGAGGTTGGCCATCACCAGGTTGGCGGCGACCTGTTCGGCTTCGGGCTGCGCACTGCCGGCCGCGGCCAGGATGCGGCTGACGCTGGTCTGCAGGGCGTCGGCGTTCAGGGTTCTGGACATGGCTTTTTTCTCGTTCTCACACGCCCTTGGCGTACAGGTGGATGGCATAGAGCGAACTGGTCGCGCAGATGAAGAGCCGGTTGCGCTTGGGTCCGCCGAAGCAGACATTGGCCACGCGCTCCGGAAGCAGGATCTTGCCGAGCAGGCTGCCATCGGGATCGAGCGCATGCACGCCGTCGGCGGCGCTGGTCCAGATGCGGCCCTCGGTGTCGAGCCTGAAACCGTCGAAGAAGCCCTTGGTGCATTCGGCAAACAAGCGACTGGCGCCAAGTCGCCGCCCGCCGTCCGTGACCTCCAGGCGCCGGATGTGGCGCGGGCCATCGGCTGCATGGCTGGCGCCGGTGTCCGCCACGTACAGCACCGATTCATCGGGCGAGAAGGCCAGGCCGTTGGGTTTGACGAAGTCGTCCGCGACCTGTTCCACCGCGCCGCTTTGAGGGTCGATGCGATAGACATGGCAGGCGCCGATCTCGCTCTCGGCGCGCAGGCCTTCGTAGTCGGTCAGGATGCCGTAGCTCGGGTCGGTGAACCAGATGCCGCCGTCGGAATGCACCACCACGTCGTTGGGCGAGTTCAGCCGCTTGCCTTGCCAATGCGAGGCCAGCACGGTCTGGCTGCCGTCGTGTTCGGTGCGCACCACGCGCCGGGTGAGGTGCTCGCAACTCACCAGCCGGCCCTGGCGGTCGACCGTGTTGCCGTTGCTGTTGTTGGCCGGCTCGCGGAACACCGCGACCGTGCCGTTGCGCTCGTCCAGGCGCAGCATGCGGTTGTTCGGAATGTCCGACCAGACCAGGCTGCGGTGGGCGCCGAACCAGGCCGGCCCCTCGCACCAGCGCGCGCCGGTCCACAACCGCTCGACCCGCTCGGGCCCCGGCAGGCAGGCGCTGAAGCGCGCATCGAGCCGTTCGAAGCCGGTGCTCTCGAGCGTGCCGAAGGGTGTTGCTGCTGCTGCTGCTGCTGCCATGGCGGGCCTACATCACTGCGCCGACCTGCCAGGGTACGAACTCGTTCTGTCCGTAGCCATGCTGCTCGCTCTTGCTCGGCGCACCCGAGGCCGTGGCCAGCACCATCTCGAAGATGCGCTGGCCCATCTCCTGGATCGACACCGTGCCCTCGACGATCTCGCCGCAGTTGATGTCCATGTCTTCTTCCTGGCGCTGCCAGAGCGCGGAGTTGGTCGCCAGCTTGAGCGAGGGCGAGGGCGCGCAGCCATAGGCCGAGCCGCGGCCGGTGGTGAAGCAGATCATGTTGGCGCCGCCAGCCACCTGGCCGGTGGCGCTCACGGGGTCGTAGCCGGGCGTGTCCATGTAGACGAAGCCGTGCGCGGTCACCGGCTCGGCGTACTCGTAGACCGCCTCGAGGTTGCTGGTGCCGCCCTTGGCCACCGCGCCGAGCGACTTCTCGAGGATGGTGGTGAGGCCGCCGGCCTTGTTGCCGGGCGAGGGGTTGTTGTTCATCTCGCCCTCGTTGATCTCGGTGTAATGCTCCCACCAGCGGATGCGCTCGACCAGCTTCTCGCCGACCTCGCGCTTGACCGCGCGCCGCGTCAGCAGATGCTCGGCGCCATAGACCTCGGGCGTTTCCGACAGGATCGCCGTGCCGCCGTGGGCCACCAGCAGATCGACCGCCGCGCCCAGCGCCGGGTTGGCGCTGATGCCCGAATAGCCGTCGGAGCCGCCGCATTGCAGGCCGATGGTGATGTGCGCCGCGCTGCAGGGTTCGCGCTTGACTGCATTGGCGCGCGGCAGCATCTCGTTGATCAGCGCCACGCCCTTGTCGACCGTCTTGCGCGTGCCGCCGGTGTCCTGGATGTTGAAGACGCGGAAGTTCTGGCCCTCGCTCAGGTTGCCGGTGGCCAGCCAGGCATTGATCTGGTTCGCCTCGCAACCCAGGCCGACCACCAGCACCGCCGCGAAGTTGGCATGGGTCGCGTAGCCGGTGAGCGTGCGCTCGAGGATCTGCATGCCCATGCCCTGCGTGTCCATGCCGCAGCCGGTGCCATGCGTGAGCGCGACCACGCCGTCGACGTTGGGGTAGTCGGCCAGCGCTGCCGGATTGGTCTTGCGCGAGAAATGGTCGGCGATGGCCCGCGCTGCGGTGGCCGAGCAGTTCACGCTGGTCAGCACGCCGATGTAGTTGCGCGTCGCCACCCGGCCGTCGGCGCGCCGGATGCCCATGAAGCTGGCTTCGCGGCGCGCGGGCTGCGGCTTGACGTCGGCACCGAAGGCATAGTCGCGCTCGAAATGGCCCTTGTCCGGGCCCATGTCGAGGTTGTGCGTGTGCACATGCTCGCCGGCCGCGATCGGCTTGCTGGCGAAGCCGATGATCTGGTTGTAGCGGCGCACCGGCTCGCCTTGCGCGATGGCCCGCACGGCAATCTTGTGGCCGGGCGGGATCAAGCCGCGCGAAACGACGTTTTCTACCTGCGTGCCGCTGACCAGCTGCGAGCGGGCGATCACCACGTCGTCGGCCGGATGGAGTCGGATGAAGGGGTTCATCGGGATGTTCCTTGTCATGGTGCATGGGCGCGGCGCCAGCTCACGCTGAAACGCTGGTGGGCGCGATCCATGTGTTCGTGCATGGCGGCGCGCGCAGCTTGAGGGTCGCGCGCGAAGATGGCTTCCTGGATGA
>DASXKG010000403.1:0-2043 GCA_036496965.1 Variovorax sp. | reverse complement strand
CAGCGGCATTTGATCAGTTCCCCAGCATCGCCGCCGCCTGGACGTACCAGGCGTTGAGATAGGGTGGGATGAAGACGCCGAGCATCAGGCCAAGCGTCAGATGCACGAACACCGGAACCAGCGCCGGCGGATGGGCCAGGGGCTTGACGTTGGTCTCGCCGAACACCATCGGCTGGACGCGGCTGAAGGCGGATGCGAACGCAAGGCCCAGCGCGATCATTAGCAAGGGAGTCGCCCAGGGCTGTTCGCGCATCGCGGTCGTGAGGATCAAGAATTCGCTGGCGAAGACACCGAACGGCGGCATTCCGAGGATGGCGAGCGAGCCGAGCATCAGACCCCAGGCGACGGTCGGGCTGACCTTGATGAGGCCGCGGATGTTTTCCATGAGCTGGGTTCCGGCCTTCTGGGTGGCGTGGCCGACGGCAAAGAAGATCGCAGACTTGATCAACGAATGCCCCGTCATGTGCAGCAGCCCGGCGTAGTTGGCGATCGGGCCGCCCATGCCGAAGGCAAAGGTCATCATTCCCATGTGCTCGATCGACGAATAGGCAAACATGCGCTTCACGTCCTTCTGGCGGATCAGGAAGAACACCGCCGCGACGACCGACAGCAGGCCGAAGCCCATCATCAACCGGCCAGCCAGAGGACTGTGCAGCGCGCCGTCGGTCAGCACCTTGCAGCGCAGGATCGCGTAGAGCGCGACATTCAGCAGCAGGCCCGACAGCACGGCCGACACCGGGGTCGGGCCCTCCGCATGCGCGTCCGGTAGCCAGTTGTGCACCGGCACCAGGCCGACCTTGGTGCCGTAGCCGATGAACAGGAACGCGAATGCGAGCGTGATGATGTTCGGGTTGAGCTGGTCCTTCACCGCATCGAGGCTGGTCCAGAGCAGCGCGCCGCCCTCGGGGCCGATCACCTTCTCGGCCGCCATGTAGAGCAGGACGGTCCCGAACAATGCCTGGGCGATGCCCACGCCGCACAGGATGAAGTATTTCCATGCGGCTTCGAGGCTGGCCGCGGTGCGATAGACGCTGACCAGCAGCACGGTGGTCAGCGTGGCGGCCTCCATCGCGACCCAGAGGATGCCCATGTTGTTGGTCGTCAGTGCCAGCAGCATCGTGAAGCTGAACAACTGGTACATGCTGTGGTACAGGCGCATGCGCGGCGGCGTCATCTTGCCGCGATCGCGCTCCACGCGCATGTAGGGGCGCGAGAAGATCGCGGTGGTCAGGCCCACGAGCGCGGTCAACGTGACGAGAAAGACGTTCAGGGGATCGATGTAGAACTCGCGGTCCCACACCAGCATCGGCCCGCTTCGGACGATCTGCGCAGTGAGAACGCAGGCAGCGACGAAGGTACCCAGGCTGAAAGCGACGTTGGCGTCGCGCGCGTTGTCGCGGTGACCCGTCAGCGCCAGCACCAGCCCGCCGGCCAACGGGGTTGCGAGGAGGAAGGCCAATGCAAGCAACCTAGTCTTCCTTCAGCTTTTCGAGGTGGCGGATGTCCAGGCTGTCGAATTGCTCACGAATCTGAAACATGAACACGCCCAGGATCAGCACCCCGATCAACACGTCCAGCGCGATGCCGAGTTCGACCACCATGGGCATGCCGTAAGTGGCCGACGTGGCGGCAAAGAACAAGCCGTTCTCCATCGCGAGGAAGCCGATCACCTGCGGAACCGCCTTCGCACGCGTGATCATCATCAGGAACGACAGCAGCACGCAGGCCAGCGCGATGCCCAGCGTGCCGCTCGCCAGCGCCGACGACAGCTGGGAGATAGGTATCGCCAAATTGAACGCGAAGATCACGACCCCGATGCCGATCAGCATCGTCGTCGGAATGTTGATCAGCGTCTCGACGTCCCAACGGATGTCGAGGCGGTCGATGACCCTGTGCAACAGGTACGGGATCAACAGCACCTTGAGGAGCAAGGTCAGCCCGGCCGACAGGTACAGGTGGTGCTGGTGGGTCACATAGCCGACAACGGCGGTGGCGAGCGCCAGCGTTGCACCCTGCATCGTGAAAAGATGAATCAGCGTGAGG
>DASXKG010000402.1:0-3702 GCA_036496965.1 Variovorax sp. | reverse complement strand
CATCCACAACCAGCCGGTCGAGGTCGTCACCAAGGGCCGCCACGACCCCTGCGTCGGCATCCGCGCGACGCCGATCGCCGAGGCGATGCTGGCGCTGGTGGTGATGGAGCATGCGCTGCGCAATCGGGCGCAGTGCGGGGATGTGAATCCGCCGCCGCAGCCGGGCGCGGCCGAACCGCCGTCGCCGCAGGCGTCGTTCTTATAGCCTTCGGCTGCGCGGTTTGACGGGTTGCAGCGCTACCGCTAAAGTAAGGATTCCTTACCGCCGACATCCCATGCTCGCCAAGATGACCTCCAAGAACCAGCTCACGCTGCCGCGCAGCGTGACGGATCAACTCGGCGCTGCCACGGAATACTTCGACGTCGTGTTGCGCGATGGCCAGATCGTGCTGACGCCGGTGCGCATCCAGCGCAGCGATGCGGTGCGCGCGAAGCTGGCAGCGCTGGGCCTCGGCGCCTCGGACGTGGCTGACGCGGTGAACTGGGCCCGCAGTGCCCAGCCAGCCCCTGCGGCCGCCGAGCCGGAGGCCGCGTACCGGACACCCCCCCCGCGACGCACGCGACGCACGCCCAAGGCCTGAGCGCAGTGGTGGCGACCCGGGTGGTATTCGACACGAACGTGGTGGTTTCAGCCTTGCTCTTCGGTGGCCCGTCTACCGGCCGACTGCGCGAGCTCTGGCGGCAAGGCGCCTGCGTGCCGCTGGTCAGTGCGGCAACCGCTGCCGAACTGGTCCGTGTGCTGGCCTATCCGAAGTTCCGCCTGTCGCCCTCGGAACGAGAGGAGCTTTTGGGCGACTACTTGCCATTCGCCGAGATCGTCATGGTGTCCGATCCACTGCCGAGCGTGCCCGCTTGCCGGGACCGCTTCGACCTTCCGTTCCTGCAACTCGCCGCGGTCGGCGCCGCGACCCTGGTGACCGGTGACCGCGATCTCCTGGTGCTGGCGGGCAGCGCCGCGTTCCCGATCACCCCCATCGAAGCCTTCATGCAGAGCTTCGAGCCGCGCTGATCAGTCCAGCTCAGAGCGCCGCGGCATGTCGGCGCCGCGCCGTGAGCAGGTGATGGCTGCAGCCTTGGCGGCGAAGCTCAGCAGCGCTTCGAGGGCCTGGTCGTCGAGGGCGGCCAGCGCTTCGGGGGTCAGGGCCTGGTGCTCGTCGAGCCAGGTCAGCAGCGCCGCCTGGAAGGTGTCGCCGGCACCGACGGTATCGATCACCTTCACTTGCGGCGTTGGCACGTCGGCCCGCGCGCCGCGCGTCCAGGCGCTGGCGCCATGGCCGCCGCGTGTGACCGCCACCAGCGCGGCGCCCCGCGCCAGCCAGCGCGCCGCGACCTGCTCGGGCGTCTCGTTCGGGTAGAGCAGGCCCAGGTCCTCGTCGCTGACCTTCACCAGGTGCGCCAGCGCCACCATCTGCTCGACCACCTGGTGCCAATGCGCGATGTCCGGATCGACATTGAGGCGCACGTTCGGGTCGTAAGCGATCAGCCGCCGTTCGCGTTCGCGCGTGGCCAGCGCGCGCAGGGCGCTGCCGACCGGTTCGACGGCCAGCGCGTAGGAGCCGAACTGCAACACCCGGGCGGCCGGCGGCAAGTCCGGCAGCAGGGCCTGCGTGATCTGCCGGTCGGCCGCACCATTGCCGTGGAAGGCGTAGCGCGGCACGCCGCCGGCAGCGACGCTGACCACGCTGAGGGTGCTCGGCGCGTCGCTGCGCACGACCAGCGACGTGTCGACACCTTCGGCGCGCAGCGAGGCCAGCAGCCGCTCGCCGAAAGCGTCGGTCGACAGGCCGGCCAGAAAAGCCACTGGCCGCGCCAGCCGGGCCAGGCCCTGCGCCACATTGAGCGGCGAGCCGCCGATGCGGGCGTCGAGCGCTAGGCCGGTGGGCGTGGCCTCGCCGGTGTAGACATCCATCAGGGCTTCGCCGCAGACAACGAACATATCGCTTCCTTTGCACAAGAGCGTCAATGGTAGCCACCGGCGCGGGCGGCAAGAACGCGGTCCTGGGACAAACCCGGATTCCGTGCGCAGGATGTGCGGCCGCGTTCGATGATCGCACGCGACCTTTCAAGCCGCCGTTGTGGAGAACCCTGCGCCGCGCCACAGTCCACCTGCGATCCACGGACAGCGCGCCGACACATCGAATCATCGAACCCAACGATACGGAGACACAAGCATGAGCAATCCGAACGAGCACGAGCCTCGAGGCCGACACCAGTCCAGGAAGGCCGCCGCCAGCGGCTGGATCGGCTCGGCCCTGGAGTACTACGACTTCTTCATCTACGCCACGGCGGCCTCGCTGATCTTCCCGCAGATCTTCTTTCCCGCGGGCAATCCGCGGATCGCCATCATCGCCTCGCTGGCGACCTATGGCGTGGGCTACGTGGCGCGGCCGATCGGCGCATTCGTGCTCGGGCACTGGGGCGACACCCGCGGGCGCAAGCACGTGCTGCTGGTGTGCATGTTCATGATGGGCTTCTCGACCATCGCGGTCGGCCTGCTGCCGACCTACCAGCAAGTCGGGCTGCTGGCGCCGGCGCTGCTCGTGATCCTGCGGTTGATCCAGGGTTTCGCGGTCGCCGGCGAGATTTCCGGCGCGAGCTCGATGATCCTGGAGCACGCGCCCTTCGGCCGGCGCGGTTTCTTCGCCAGCTTCAGCCTGCAGGGCGTGCAGGCCGGCCAGATCCTGGCCGCGGCGGTGTTCCTGCCGCTCGCGCACTACATGCCGGATGACGCATTCAATTCCTGGGGCTGGCGCATTCCGTTCGTGCTGAGCTTCGTGGTCATCGTGGCGGGCTACATCATCCGCCGCGAAGTCGACGAGACACCGGCCTTCGCCGCCGAAGGCCAGGAGCAAGGGGTGCCGCGTTCGCCGATCGCCGAAGCCTTCAAGAACAGCTGGGACGACATGCTGCGCGTGGTCTGCGCGGCCTTGATGAACGTCATCCCGGTGGTGGCCACCATCTTCGGTGCCGCCTACGCGGTGCAGCCGGCCTATGGCATCGGCTTCCAGAAGGACATCTACCTGTGGATCCCGGTGCTCGGCAACATGCTGGCCGTGCTGGTGATTCCCTATGTCGGCAACCTGTCCGACCGGATCGGGCGCAAGCCGCCGATGATCGTCGGTGCGCTGGGCTCGGGGCTGCTGTCCTTCGGCTATCTCTACGCGATCAGCATCCACAACGTGCCGATGGCGATCGCCATGTCGCTGCTCATGTGGGGCGTGGTCTACCAGGGCTACAACGCGGTGTTCCCGAGCTTCTTCCCGGAGCTGTTTCCGACCCGCTCGCGCGTCTCGGCGATGGCGATCGGGCAGAACGTCGGCACCACCATCACCGCCTTGCTGCCGGCGCTGTTCGTCGCCGTGGCGCCGCCCGGAGCGACCAACATCCCGCTCACGATCGGCGCCCTCACGCTCGGCATCACCGCCATCTCGGCGATCGCCGTCTTCAGTGCCCGCGAGACCTATCGCACGCACCTCAACGACCTGGGCGACCGCAGCGCCCAGCCGGTGCCGCAGCAGGAGTACGAGCGCATGCGCGCGCAGACATTGGCCGCTGCGAAGATGGCCTGAGTGTCGCCCCCACGCTTCCCCACTTCGTGTGGGTCACTGCCCCCCGAGGGGGCCGCATGCCGCCTTGGGGCGGCCCGGCGCCGGCCTGAGCGCAGCGCCTCAGCTACAGCCGGCGCGCCTGCACTGCCTGACG
>DASXKG010000401.1:0-3108 GCA_036496965.1 Variovorax sp. | reverse complement strand
GCCGCGACCTCCTTCAGCTCTTTTTTGCGCGCCTTCATGATTCCCGGGAGGGAAGCGTAGCGCGGCTCGTTCAGGCGCAGGTCGGTGGTGATCACCGCGGGCAGCGTGAGGGAGATGGTCTCCAGGCCGCCGTCGACCTCGCGGGTGACGTTCACCTTGTCGCCCGCGACTTCGACCTTGCTGGCAAAGGTGGCTTGCGGCAGGTTGGCCAGCGCGGCCAGCATCTGGCCGGTCTGGTTGGCATCGTCGTCGATGGCCTGCTTGCCCAGGATGACCAGGCCGGGCTGCTCCTTGTCGACCAGGGCCTTCAGGAGCTTGGCCACGGCCAGGGGCTGCAGCTCCTCGGTGCTCTCCACCAGGATGGCGCGGTCCGCGCCGATGGCCATGGCCGTGCGCAGCGTCTCCTGGCACTTGGCCTCGCCGCAGGACACAGCGATCACTTCCGTGGCCACGCCCTTTTCCTTCAAGCGCACCGCCTCTTCGATGGCGATCTCGTCGAAGGGGTTCATGCTCATCTTCACGTTGGCGATGTCGACACCGGTGCCGTCGCTCTTGACGCGCACCTTCACGTTGTAGTCGACGACCCGCTTGACGGGGACCAGGATCTTCATGGTTTTGACTCCGTTGAATTGCGAAACCGGGGATGCAGGGCAACGAGCGATTTTAGGCGCCAGACCCCGTGCGAACATTTCAAAACGACCATGCGGCACCGGTGCCGCGCAAAAAAAGAACGATCGTGCTTTTTTGTGATTATAGGCGAGCTTCCGGGGCCGTGACAGCCCCGCCCGGCAGCGACTCCACATGCAGCACGCTTTGCGGGTAGGGAATGACGATGCCGGCCGCGCGCAAGCCTTCCAGGATCGCGAGATTGACGGCCGAGCGCAGGTTGTCCCGGCCTTGGTCAGGGTCCGAGATCCAGAAATTGAGGGTGAACTCCAGGCCGTAGGGCGCGAAGTTCAACAGGAAGGCGACCGGCGCCGGATCCTGCAAGACGCGCGGCTGGGCGGCGGCCGCAGCGCACAGGATCGACTGCACCTGCGCCACGTTGCTGTCGTAGCCCACCAGGATCGTGGTGGGGATGATGAGCTTGCGATCGGCCAGCGACAGGTTCTCGACCCGGTTCGTGATCAGCGTTTCGTTCGGCACGATCGACTCGCGGCCATTGAGCGCGCGCACCAGCGTGTAGCGGGTCTTGATGTCGGTGATGCGGCCTTCGAAGTTGTCGACCTTCACGTTGTCGCCGATGCGGATCGAACGCTCGAGCAGGATCACGAAGCCGCTGACGTAGTTGGCGGCCAGCTTCTGCAGGCCGAAGCCCAGACCGACGCCGAGTGCGCCACCCAGCACGGACAGGGCGGTCAGGTCGACCCCCACCGCGGACAGGGCGAACAGAAGGCCGATCAGCAGGAGGGAAGCGCGGACCGCGTTCGAGGCCACCTTGCGCATCGACAGATCGGCTACCGCCTCGCGCAGGATGCGTTTCTCGATGGTGGTCGAGATCCACAGCGCGATCACCATGACCAGGGCGGCGGACAGCAGGCCATCGAGGATGGTGCGCAGGCTCACGCTCGTGCGGCCGAAGGACAGGGTGATCTCGTCGAGTTCGGCCAAAACCGGCGGCAGCAGGCCGACGATCCACAGGATCGCGCCGATCCAGGCCACCCAGGAGACGGTGCGTTCGAGCAGCCGCGCCAGCGCAGAGGCCGGGAACACGGCCTGCAACACCCGGGCGAAGAAGCGGATCGCCACCAGCGAGATGAACACCGACACCGCGATGCGCAGCAGCAGCACCGGCTGGTAGAGCACCAGGGCGCGCCGCGCCAGGTCGATCAGGAGCAGCGCCAGCACCGGGAACAGGAGGCCGTCGAGCGTGCGCCGGCCGAACCAGATCGAATCCTTGGGCTGGTCGCGGCCGAACCAACGGCAGACCGCCCAGGCGACGATCACGCAGCCGGCGAGCACCGCCCCTTCGACGGACACATTGCGTGGCTCGATCCGGGCCAGCCGCCCCGTGAACTCGCTGAAATCCAGGGCCATCGGCGCTCAGAGGTCGGCGAGGACCCGCACGTGCTCTTCGACGCTGCGCGCCAGTGCGTCGAGGTTGTAGCCGCCTTCGAGCATCGACACGATGCGCCCGCCCGCATGGCGGCGCGCCACGTCGACGATGCGGCTGGTGATCCAGCCGTAGTCGTTCTCGTTGAGGCCGAGCTGGCCGAGGTCGTCGTCCCGATGGGCATCGAAGCCGGCGCTGACGAAAAGCATCTGGGGCTTGAATTCTTCCAGGCGCGGCATCCAGTGGGCCTCGATGAGTTCGCGCACCTCCATGCCGCGGGTGTAGGCGGGCACCGGGAGGTTCAGCATGTTCGGCGCCGGGTGCTCGGTGCCGCTGTAGGGATAGAAGGGGTGCTGGAAGATGCCCACCATCAGCACGCGCGGGTCGTTGCTGAGGATGTCCTCGGTGCCGTTGCCGTGGTGCACGTCGAAATCGACGATCGCCACCCGCTCCAGCCCGTGCGCCTCGAGCGCATGCCGCGCCGCGATGGCGACGTTGTTGAAGAAGCAGAAGCCCATGGCCTGGTCGCGGCAGGCATGGTGGCCGGGCGGCCGCACGGCGCAGAAGGCGTTCTCGAGCCGGCCCTCGATCACCGCGTCGGTGGCGGCGATGGCGGCACCGGCCGCGCGCCGCGCCGCCAGCACGGTGAAGCGGTTCATGCTGGTGTCGGGATCGATGTGCGCATGGTCCGGGCCGCCGGATGGCGCGTCCTCGATCAGCCGCTGGCTGAGCGCCTCCAGATGCTCCATGTGAGCGAGACTGTGGGCGCGCGTGATCTGCGGCAGCGTGGCGAGCGGGACGTCAGCGCGTTCCAGGGCGTCGCCCACACCGGTGAGGAGCAACCGGTCCTCGATGGCATCGAGTCGCGCCGGGCATTCGGGATGCCCCCGGCCCATGTCGTGCTTCCAGCAATCGCGGTGTGTGAAAAAGCCAGTTTTACCCATGGGAAAAGAATCAGGCCGTTGCCTCGTCCCGGCACACGGACCGCCGGGCTTGCGGTATTGTTTGCATATGGATACAAAAATGGACGTTGCCGCGAAGCTCGCCAGTTTGCT
>DASXKG010000400.1:0-1756 GCA_036496965.1 Variovorax sp. | reverse complement strand
GCCGCCGGCCTGCAGCGTGCCGAGCCCCATCCCCTGGGCGACGCGCAAGGCTTCTGGCTGCGCCATCCGGAAGGATTTGCGGTGCAGGTCAAGGTGGCGCCCAAGAGCTCCCCCGACGCGAAGAGCGTGCCGCTGCGCGCTGCCGAAGTGCCCGCCGGGCATGGCGCGGCGCCGCATCGTGCGACGGTTCGGCCGGTGCGCCCGCGGCGGCTGTCCCACGTGTTGCTGTTCTCCGGCGACGTGGCGGCAGGCGTGGACTTCTACCAGCGCGGCCTGGGGCTGCGCGTGACCGACCGCTCGAGCGACGTGATCGTCTTCATGCACGGCGTGCACGGCAGCGACCACCACCTGCTGGCCCTGGCCAAGAGCGACGGCCCCGGCCTGCATCACCTGAGCTGGGACGTCGCCGGTGTCGACGAGGTCGGCATGGGCATGGAGCAGATGCTCAACGCCGGCCACCCGCGCGGCTGGGGCGTCGGGCGCCATGTGCTGGGCTCGAACTACTTCTACTACGTGCGCGACCCCTGGGGCAGCTACTGCGAATACTCGTTCGACATCGATTTCGTGCCCCGCGGCCTGGAATGGCCGAGCGCCGACCATCCGCTCGAAGACTCCTTCTACGTCTGGGGTCCGCGCGTGCCCGAGGACTTCGTGAAGAACTACGAGACCGACCCCGGCGCTGCATCCACCTGAGGCCCCGGAAGAAAGCCCGCGCGTTCCGTTTCCTTCGTCGCCGGGACACCCGTACGCCCGGGTCGGCCGGCGTAATCCCGCGTGCGGGCCGGCGCCGAAAGTGATTGAATCGCGCTAATGGCGACTCGCAGTCCCCTCTACCTGCTCGAACGTTCCGACGTCGGCGTCGTGCACCTCGACCGCGAGCTCAAGGTGGTCGCGATGAACAGCTTTGCACGCCGGGTGCTCCCGATCGAGGAAAAGAAGCCATTCGAGAAGATGGTGCTGTCCTTCCATCCCGAGCGCTCTGTCGCCAAGGTGAAGTTCCTGCTCGACCAGGCCGAGTGCCCGGTGAGCAACCCGCCGCCCATGACCATGATCATCAACATCCCGGAGCGGGTGCTGCTGATCAAGGTCAGCAAGCTGACCGATCAGCGCGGCGACACGGCCGGCTACACGCTGATCTTCTACGACATCACCGAACTGGTGACCGGCGAGGAACCGGCCGTTCCGCCCACGGCGCTCAAGGCGGAGGCCAAACGGCAGCTGCACAAGATCCCGACCGTCTCGCACAACCGCATCGTGCTGGTGGATGTGGAAGCAGTCACCTACATCCGCTCCGAAGGGCACTACACCTGGGTCAGCACGGCACAGGGCTCGAGCTTCTGCAACCTGAACATCAGCGACCTGGCCGAGCGGCTGGACGGCGCCTCGTTCCTGCGCATCCATCGCAGCTACCTCGCCAACCTCGACCATGCCGAGCAGATCCTGCGCGACGAGGGCAGGGTCAGCCTCAAGCTGCGCGGCGAGACCACGCCGCTGCCCGTGGCGCGCACCAGCGTTGCGCGGCTGCTCGAACAGCTCGGCATCGGCGAGGTCGAAACGCTGCGCGGCTGAGCGGCGCGCCAATCCGGGTTTACCCGAATCAGCGGCGCAGCCGCCACGCTTCATGCGCCTCGCCGTGCATTTCGTGCGCCCCGCGCTTCCGTTCGTGCGTGGCTTGGCTCCAGCCGTGCACGCTCTCGTAACTTGAGAGTCAAACAAGAACCGGAGACAGCCAAGATGATTCCTGCCGGATTCGACT
>DASXKG010000399.1:0-14510 GCA_036496965.1 Variovorax sp. | reverse complement strand
TGTCGCCGGCGTCGGTGCAGGCCCAGAACGTGGGCTGGGTCGCGCAGCACGAGGTCGCATTCGCCGTGCCGCTGGAGCAGTGGCGCAGCGAGAACGGCCGGCTCGTGTTCAAGGGCTGGGCCTGCGTCTGCCCCTTCATCTACGTCGACGACGAGATGTCGCTCACCACCGGCCGCGAGGTGTATGGCTGGCCCAAGGTGGCCGGCCGGGTCGGTGTCGAAACCCCGTTGTGGGCCAGCGCGCCGCGGTCAACCACGCGGGTGTTCAACTTTAGCACCTCGTTGTTTTCGAAGGTCTATGCGGGCGAGGCGGAGTCGATGCAAGTGCTGCTGCAGGTGGATTGCGATGCGCCGCCCAGCTATTCGGGGATGCCTCCGGACGCCTCGAACCCGTGGTACCCGTTGTCAGCGGCCGCCACCGCGATGCGCTCGTCGCTGTCGCTGATGGGCACTGCCCTGGACATGGCCTTGGGGCTGCGCATGCGCGGCTTCCACTCGCATCGCAATGCCGCTTCGCTGCTGGCGATGGCAGGCCAGGCCGGCGGCTACCTGGGCCAGCTGCTTCCCGGCCTGTTCCGAGCGGGGCCGGGCGGGCGCGCGCCGGCGCCGGACCCGGCAGCCGGGGGCTCCAGCCTCTCCTTCCAGAACATCACGCTCAAGCAATTCCGCGATGCCCAGGAGCCGGATCGCGCCTGCTACAAGGCCCTGGTGACATCGACGATGGGCGTCGAGCGGCTCAACAACAGCGGCCTGCTGGGCGATGTCAACCTGCTGCGCGGCGATGTCTCCGGGGGCTACACCCTGCGCATCCACCGCTACGCGTCGCAGCCGATCATCGAGTCGCTCGGACTGGAGGTGGCGGCCAGCGAGGAGCAGACCGACGGCGGATCGGTGGCGGTCCTGAAGCCGGTGTTTCCGTTCTGGACCGACGTCGACCTGTTCTATGGCGCGGGCAACGTCATTTGCTCGCGCACGCATGGCCAGGGCGACGACGACGCCGACCGCTGGACCGACGAGCAGCCGCACGCGCGCCCCGAGGGCGCGGCGGGGCCGCCCCAGACCCATGCGAGCGAAAGCGCCCACAGCTACTACAACACCGCGCTGGGTGCCGCCACCCAGCCCGTGGCGGGCCCGTTCGAGTTTCCCGATGTCACGCTGCAGGTCTATCCGCTGCTGGCCGACCGGGCGCGGCTGGACGCTTGTCTCGAGCAGTACCTGAACGGCCCCCTGGCGGACGCGGGGTTGCGCTTCGAAGCCTTCGGCTCCTATGTCTACCTGCTGGTCAACGTCACCGGCGACCAGCTCGGCACGATGTGGTCGAGCGCGAACAACCTCGGCTGGTGGGCCGAGCGCGAGGTGTCGTTCTGCATTCCGGTCAAGTGGTACCGCGACGGCGAACTGGTCAGCACCGCCATGGTCGCGCCCTTCGTCTACGCAAGCAGCGGGCGCGCCGTGATCACCGATCGCGAAGTCAACGGCCGTCCGTCGATCGAGGCCTCCATCGACAGCCCGCGCGACCCCTGGCTCGGCAACTCGGGTCCGGGCGCGCCGCGCCGCTTCCTGCACATGGAGACCGAGGCCTTCCCGGCCTTGCACCTGGGGCAGAAAGGGGATCGCTGCACCCTGCTCGAGATCGATGAACGCGACGTGCTCCCCTACAACGACGACGTCGGCTGGCGCATGGTGGCGCAATCCTGGGGCGAAACGCTGGTCGACGACCTGAAGCGCAAGACCGCAGAGCACCGGGCCCAGCCCGACGTGGTGCGTGATGTCAAGGCGCTGGCGCTGGAACTGCTCGCGCACGAGGCGCCGATCAACTGGGTCAACATGAAGCAGTACCGCGACGCCGCCGATACGCAGCTCGCCTGCTACCAGGCTGCGGTCCACATCGAGCGCTCGATCACCCGCATCTACGACATCCGGGAGATCGAGAACAACGTCCATGTCAGGGTGCACCGGCTCTCCGGGCATCCGATCGTCGAGACGCTGGGGCTTCAGGTCAAGACCGTGGACTCGACCGACGGGCAGGTGGTCGACAACCTGCAGCCGATACGCCCATTCTGGATGCGTGTGTCGTTGAAGGAGGAACTGGGCAAGGTGCTCGCATGGCGTTCCATCAACGAGCGCTGGCAGCTGACGCATCCCTGGTTCGCGGCGCCGGGCGCGAGCCGCACGGCCGCGCCCTATTTCCGCTGTCCGGGCGAAACCCGTGTCGGCGCCTGGTTGGGCCAGCCCTTGTTGCTCTGGCAACGCTTGAGGGACCATTCGGTCGAGTGGCTGCGCGAGGCCCTGAAGGCCGAACTCTCCGGTCTGCGCGACCGTGCCGAGGACGCAGGAGGCGAAACCGAGTGGCGCAGCCGGCTGGCGTCGGCCGAGACGGCCGACCTGCGTGAACTGATCGAGACGCCTTCCATCGGCGCCTTCCTCGACATCGTCCCCCTGGAGCGGCAGATGAAGCTGGTCCTGGCCGTGCAACGGGCGTTGGGCGCGTCACGGACCGCCGCATCGACTGGCACGCCGACGGCCCTCTCGAAGACGCGGCGCATGACACACGCCGAAGCCAGGGATGCCATCACTGCGCTGGACGAGGTCCAGCTGGTCGTGGAAAGCATCCTGAGCGATGAATGGGAGAACTGGGGCAATCCGCGGCGTTACCGCGACCTGCCGCCGAAGCCCGATCAATGCGTGCCGTCGAATTCGATCTACGGCGGTTCGTGGATCCTGCAACTCAACACAGAGGAGTTCGTCGAGGAACACGGCCTCTCGGACACGCACGACGGCTACTGGTATATCGCCGCAGCCAAACCACCCGCTCAGCAGTAGCCGATGCCGCGGTACCAGTCGATGGCGTCGCGCAGCGTTTCGTCGAGCGGCCGCGGGCGCACGCCGAGGCTGCGCTGGCCGGCGCCAGGCGACATCGGGTAGCCGTCCAGGACCAGCAGGGGGCCGATGGCCGGCATCGGCGAGGGCCGTCCCAGCAGCGCCCATCCGGCCTCGGCGCACAGCGCGCCCACGGCCACGAGGCGGCCCGGCACACGCAGCCGCGGCGCCGTCGCACCGGCGAGCGCGCAGACACGGGCGGCCAACCAGTCGGTGCGGCAGTCATGGCCGGCCAGCGCCAGCGGGACGCCGAAATGCCGTTGTTCCAGGGCTGCGCGCAGGCCGGCGGCCACGTCCCGGACGTCGATCACGTTGAGGGTCCGGGCCATCATCGCCGGCACCTGTCCCGTCACCAGCAGCGGCACCACGCATTGCGCTCGCGGCCGGCGGTCCCAGGGGCCCAGGCAGGCCGTCGGATTGACCACCACCGCGCGCAGGCCCGCGCGTGCCGCCTCCAGCACCATGGCCTCCAGCTCGGACTTGAGCGCGAAATAGGGATGGATGCGGCGCCGAATCAGCGTCTCGCAGGCCGCCAGCGCTCCTTCCCCGCGCGGGCGCGGCAGCGTCGTGTAGCTGGAGACATGGCCGAGCGTGGCGCCGCTGCGGGCCACGCCCTCGAGCAGCGCGGCCATGCGCCGGCGCGCCTGCTCGAGCGTCGCCGCTTCGCCGGAGGCGAGGCCGCCGAACAGATGCAGCGGATAGGGCGCCGCGGCATCGATGACCCATTCGTGGCCGGGGATCCAGGCCGCGAGCCGGCCCGGCTGGTCGGCATCGCCGTGCACGATCTCGACGCCCAGTGCCGCCAGTGCGCCCGGGCGCTGCTGCCGGGTGGCCGCCGTCACGTGCCAGCCCTGCGCCAGCAGGTCGCGCGTGATCGCATTGCCGAGGTGCCCCGTGGCGCCGAGGACGAGCGCGCGTCGTCCGCTGGCGTTCATGACAGACAGACGCTCAATCGACCCGCTCTTCGAGCAGCAGCGTCGCCTCGCGTGCGTCGTCGGTATCGAGCGCTGCCGGCACCTTCGCCAGCGCTGCGGCCAGCATGGCGCGCGCGCCGGCGCCCTCGCCTGACGCGCGCAGCAGTCGCGCGCAGCTCACCGAAGCGCGCAGTTCGAGCAAGCCCGCGCCTTGGCGCTGCGCGGTCTCGATCGCGCGCTGGAAATCGGCCCTGGCCTCGACCGCGTCACGTTGCGCCTCGATCTCGCCGCGCAGCCTGAACAGTTCGGCGTCGTAGTAGTGCTCGTCGTGAAGCTCGGCGTGCGCGATGGCCTGCGTCACGGTTTCGAGTGCCTGGTCGAGGTCGCCGGCGGCGCGGTGGGCCGCGGCCAGGCCGGCCATGAAGAAACTGCTGTTCAGCTCGGCACCCGAGGCCCGCCAGGCCGGCAGCGTGGCGCCGAGCAGGCCGACGGCCTCCTGGTGCGCGCCGAGGGCCGCCTTGGCCACGCCCAGGTGCATCGCCCCGGCGGCCTGCCAGACGCCGAAGCCGTGGCGCATCGCGATCTCGATGGCCAGGCCGGCATGCTGCGCGGCACGGTCGGGATGGCGCCGCAGGTTCTCGAACATCGCCACGAAGCTGTGCGCATAGGCGAGGTCGAAGGGGCGCTTGGAGGCTTCGGCATCCCGGACGGCACCTTCCGCGTGCTCGGCCGCGGGGCCCGGCTCGCCCAGCATCCAGCAGACGATCGCCAGCAGCGACATGGCCGCCACCGCCGGATCCTGCGGCGTCGGGAACACCATGCGCGCACCGCCCGCCGAACGGTAGATGTCGACCGACTTGACCAGTGCCGTGCGGCCCGCCTTCAGGTCGCCCGCATAGGCGAGCACGTAGCCCTGCATCAGGTAGCCCTCGATCAGGAACTCGGCACGGCCGGTTTGTTCGCCCAGGCGCACCAGGTGCTCGGACAGTTCGCGCGAGGCCGGCGCATCGGATCGAACGATGTAGAGCGCGCACAGGCCGCGCAGCACCCAGAACAATTCGTCCGTGTCGCCGATCAGGCGGCACAGCTCGCGCGCGCGCTGGTTGGTGGCCTCCACTTCGGGGGCCGCGAAGCCCCGGGTCGCGGCCAGGCTCATGCCCAGGTGGACGCGCAGGCCGAGCTCCAGGCGATGGCGCGTGGCGTCGTCGGGGAGCTTCGACACCAGCTCCAGGCCCTGGTCGAAATGCTTGCACGCCTCGGCATGCGCCGCGGCGGCGATCGCCAGCAAGCCGGCCTGCTGCAGGTAGGGGATCGCCTTGACCGGCAGGCCGGCCTCGATCAGGTGGTGGGCCAGCAGTTCGGGCTCGCGGGCCGCCGCCCCGGCGTCGGACACGAGCAGCAGCGCAATGCGGGCGTGCAGGGCCTGGCGCTTGGGGCGCAGCATCGTCGCATAGGCCGCATCCTGGATCAGCGCGTGCTTGAACACGTACACCGCGTCCGGCGGCACGCCACGGCGGTGGATCAGGCCGGCTTCGACGAGCCGGCCGAGCGACTCCTGCAACTCGGCGGCCGTCAGGTGCAACACCTCCGCCAGCATGCGCCAGGAGAATTCCCGGCCGATCGCGGCGCCTGCCTGCACGACTTCCTTGACCACGGCCAGGCGATCCAGGCGCGCCAGCAGCGAATCGTGCAGCGTGCTGGGGACGGCCAGGGTGCGCATCGGTCCGGTCAGGACGTACTGGTCCGCCTGCTCCAGCAACAGGCCGGATTCCATCGTCGCCTTGGTGAGCTCCTCCACATACAAGGGGTTGCCGTCGCTCTTCTGCAGGATGTGCTCGAGGATCTCCGCGGGGACGGCCTTGCCGCCGGCGTGGTGCTGGACGATCGCCGAGCGATCCTGCCGCTCCAGCAGGCTGAGCTCGATGGTTTGGGCATGCGGCAGATCGGCCCAGGGGGGGGCGAATTCCGATCGGCCGGTGGCCAGCACCATCACCGGCACCTCGGCCGTCTTGCGCACCAGTTGATCGAGCAGGCCCAGCGTCGACGGATCGACCCAATGCAGGTCCTCGAAGATCATCAGCACCGGCTGCTGGCGCGCCAGATTCAATACCTGCGCCTCCAGCACACGCAGCGTTTGCTCGCGCTGGCGCTCCGGGCTGTCGGCGATCGGCGGATAGCGGCTGCCGATCGGGATCGACAGCAGCGTCGCGAGATAGGGCAAGGTGGCTGCCAGCTCGTCCGGCGCCATGCCAGGCTGCAACAGCGACTCGAGCTTGGCCAACTTCGCCTCGGCCGAATCGTCGTCGAGCAGTTTCGCCGCATGGTGCATCTGCCGGATGACCGGGTAGAACGCGGTGTTCTGGAAGCGCGTCGAGCAGTAGTAGCGCAGCACGAAGTGCGGCTCGTCGGCCACGGCCTCGCGCAAGGCCTCGCTGAGTCTGGACTTGCCGAGCCCAGGCTCGCCGTGCAGCGTGACGATCCGACCCTGGCCCTGGCGGGCCAGCCGCCAGCTCTCCTTGAGCATCGGGAATTCGACCACTCGATCGACCAGGGGACCCTGTTCGCTGCCCGACACGGATTCGGTGAATACTTCCTCGAGCTGCCGCTCGGCCATCACGCGCCACACCGGCACCGGCCCGTCGAAACCCTTCAGCGGGTGCAGACCTTGGTCGATGCAGGTGAAGCGGCGGCCGATCAGGCGCTTGGTCGCACTGGCGATCAGCACTTCGCCGGGCGCGGCCATGGATTGCAGGCGGGCCGCGAGGTTGGGCGTGTTGCCGACCACCGCTTCTTCGCGAGAGGCGCCTTCGCCGACCACGTCGCCCACGACGACAACGCCGGTGGCAATGCCGGCGCGCAATCGCAGGCGAATGTCGGCCAGCGGTCGCAACGCCGCGATCTCGCCGACCAGATCCAGGGCCGCCCGCACCGCGCGTGCCGAGTCGTCCTCATGGGCCCTCGGGTAGCCGAAGAAGACGACGATCCCGTCGCCCAGGTAACTGTTCACGAAGCCTTCGTGTCGCTCGATGATGGCCCGCGCCGCGCCCTGAAAGGCGCGCAGCACGGTGCGCATTTCTTCCGGGTCGAGGGCATTGGAAAGTGCCGTCGAATCGACCAGATCGCAAAACAGCACGGTGATCTGACGGCGCTCCGCCTCGTTGCGCGATCCGGTCGCGGGCAGCTGCGCTTCGCGCCAGACGAGCACCTCGCCATCCTCCTCGCGCGCCACTTGCCGGCCGCGAATCAACTCCTGCACCAGATCGGCGGCAGCCGAGTCGTCCAGGCCGAATTGGCGCTTGATCGCGCCGTGAGTGAGCCGCTTCCTGCGCCTGAGTAGATCGACGGCCTCATCCAGAATCTGTTCGAAGTTCATTTGAGGTCATGCATTTGCGGCCGAGGCTACCACGCCACCCTGCAAAAAGCGGTCCATGGAACCCGAGCCCGAGCGGAGTTCAACCGTCATTGGCGAGAATAGTGAATTGCGTCTTGTTTTTCTAGTTGTGCGGTGAATGAGAACGAACGAGAAAGCCGCCTGTTGGCAGGCGAGCACTCACTAGCTTTGGCCCCTTGGTCATGAAAAGGCCCTTCGTGGTTTCTATCTCGGCGACATCCCCCCATCGGCGCTCGCCCGTCCTTCGGAGTGAGCGATGAGTTCAGCCGCCAATGACGACTTCGGCGGCAACAGCCGCCTGCCGCAGTCCCTGCTCGATGCCATTGCCCCGCATGGCCTCACCCGTGCGTTTCCGGCGCATGCCATTCTGATCAACGAAGGCGACACCACCGATTCGCTCTACATCGTCCTGAGCGGCCGGGTGAAGGTCTATGCGAGCTCCCACGATGGCCGCGAGGTGGTGCTCACCGAGTACGGCCCGGGCGAGTATTTCGGTGAGCTCTCGCTCGACGGGGAGAAGCGCTCGGCCTCGATCAAGGCGCTCGAGGCCTGCTGCTGCCGCGTGGTCCAGGGCTCCGAGCTGCGGCAGTTCCTGACCGACCACCCGGACTTCGCCCTGCACCTGACGCGCAAGCTGATCGGCATGGTGCGCCGGCTGACCTCGCAGTTGCGCAGCATGGCGCTGCAGGACGTCTACGGCCGCATGGTGGGCGTGCTGACCGAACTGTCCGATCCGGTGGGCCAGGAGCGCGTGCTGCGCCGGCGGCTCACCCAGCAGGACATTGCCGACCGGGTCGGCTCCTCGCGCGAGATGGTCAACCGGGTGATGAAGGAACTCACGGCCGGCGGCTATGTGGCGCAGCGCGACGGCCGGCTGGTGATCCTGCGCAAGCTGCCGCCGGCCTGGTAGCCGCGCCGGCGGCGCGGCGCCTTCAGGGACGGCCGTCGGCCGGCTTCAGCACATTGCCCTGCAGCGTGACGGCCTTGCCGATCGGCGGCGCGGTGCTCGTCTCGACGTGGTGCAGCGATCCGTTCTGCATGCGCACACCGACCTCGTAGACGGTCACCGTGTGGGTGCGCTTCTCGACTTCGTTGCCGGCAAAGCCCCCGCCGACCGCACCAAGGATGGTGGCCGCGGTGCGGCCGTTGCCGCTGCCGATCTGGTGGCCCAGCACGCCGCCGAGCACGCCGCCGGCGACCGCGCCCACGCCGCTGGTCGGCACCTGCTTGTGCACCGGCTGGACCGATTCGACGTGGCCGCAGGTCGCGCAGACGTGCGGCCGAGGCGGCGCAGGCGGCGCTTCGGCAACCGGGGGCGGCGGCATCGGCGCGGCTTGCGCCATCGGCGCAGGGATGACTTCCGGCGCCCGCACCGGCGGCAGCGGCGCCTGCGGCATGGGCGCGGCTGCCGGCGCTTCGCTCGCGGCCTGCGCCATCCTGGCGGGCGCCTCATCCGGCTTGAAGTCGGCCGGCGCCTGGACCGGCGCCATGGCGGCGACGGGGGCCGTGGCAGGGGCGGCGCTGCTGCCCTGGCCCTGTTCGTGCAACAGCATGCCGCCCATCGCGACCACGGCCACGCCGAGCGCGCCGATGGCGGCCCACATGGCCTTCGGTGCACCCGCAGCAGGCGCCGAGGGCGAATCCGGTGGCATGGATGTCATGGCAGGTCCTTTCTCTCTTTCTTTCATTCTGGCCAACCCAGCATCCGGCATGGTGTCTCCCAGAACAGCTTCCGGCGATCCGCCGCCCCTGGGAAGAGCTGGGCGATGAGTTTCAGTTGTAGGCCATAGTCGATTCTTTCGCTGGCCCGCAGGTAGGGCCAGTCCGATCCCCAGACGCAGCGCTCCAGCGTGAAGGCGTCGACCAGCGCCGCCACGAAGGGCCACGCGTCCTCGTGCGGATGGGGTCGGTGCGAGAACTTGGCAAAGCCCGAGAGCTTGACGAAACAGCGCCCCGATCGGCCCAGTTCCAGCAAGGCCCGGAAGCCGGGCTGATGCAGCCCGGCGTGCGGATCCGGCCTGCCGCAATGATCGATCAGGAGCGGTATGTCGGAGGCTGCGAGCAGGGGCAGCAGGGCGGGCAACTGGTCCTTCTCGAACTGCACCTGCAGCAGCAGGCCGAGCTGGCCGAGCCGGGCAAGCAGGGGGCCTGTGCAGAGGTAGTGATCGACGCCGAGAAAGCTGGGGTTGAAGGCGACGCCCGACACGCCCTGAGCCTTCAGCGCCGCCAGCGCATCCAGCGGGATGTCGTTGGGCACCACCGCCACGCCGCGCAAACGGCCCCGGCTGCGCGCGATCGCGTCGAGCAGGCAGGCGTTGTCGGGGCCGTAGCCGGAGTTGGGCCCCACCACCAGTGCGCGGCGCACGCCGTACGCATCCATCACCGCCATGAACAGGTCCGCGGAACCGGTCTCCTGGCCGGCCGGGCGGTAGTGCGTGTCGGCGGCGTAGGGAAAGCGATGCGGATCGAAGATGTGGTTGTGGCAGTCGATCTTGGGTTCTTCGAAGATAGGCATGGGGGTTCCTCGCTGCTGCTGCGGCCGGGAGTTGCTGACTTTACTCGCGGCCTTTGTCCGACAGGCGTGCGCTGCGGGCTCTGGCAGGCTGGGCCGGTTTTGCTGTCCGCCATGCCGATGTCATGAACTCACCGACCGCGATCGATCCGCAGGACTTCCAGCGCCTGCTCAACCGCAATCTCCGACTGCCCCTGGCCGCCGGACTGGTGGGCGCGGTGGTCTTCGTCGCCCTCATCCTCTATCTGTTGTCGGTGATCGGCTGGGTCGAGCACACCGACCGCGTCGCGCGCGGCGCCAGCGAGTTGCAGCGCCACAGCATCGATCTCGAAAGCGGCATGCGCGGCTTTCTGATCACCGGCGACGAGAGCTTCCTGGCGCCGTATGAAAGCGCGCTGCCGAAGATGAAGCCCGACTTCGCGGCGCTCAGGAACCTGGTGTCGGACAACCCGGCGCAGGTGCAGCGCCTGGAGCGCATCGAGTCGCTGCAGGACGCCTGGAACGGGTTCGCCCGCGAATTGATCGCATTGCGCCGCGCGGGCGGCGACTACCAGCAGGCCATTCGCCTCGGCCGCGGCAAGCAGCTCTCGGACGACATGCGCGACGAGTTCAACGGCTTCATCGACACCGAGCAGAACCTGCGCTTCCAGCGCAACGGCGAAGCCAACCGCACCAGCATCGCGATCGTCGGCCTGTTCATCGTGTTCACGCTGGCCAGCACGGGCTTGCTGGCCTACTTCGGCCGGCGTCAACTGGTCCGGCTGTCGGCCGGCTATGACGCGGTGCTGCACGAGCAGGCGCTGCATGCCGAGGCGCTCCAGCGCCAGGCCTGGCTGCGCAGCGCGCAGACCGAGCTGGCGGCCGAGCTGATGGGGGAACTCGGCGCGCTGGAGATGGGCCGCAGGGTGCTGGCCTTCCTGTCCCGGCATGTCGGCAGCCTGGTCGGTGCGCTGTATCTGCGCGAGCGCAATGGCACGCTGCGCCGGGTCGCGAGCTACGGCTTTTCCAGCGCGGCCGATGCCGCGCCCCAGGTCCTTCAGCCGGCCGAGAGCCTGGTCGGGCAGGCCGCGGCCGAGAAGCGCCGCCTGCTTGTGGCGCCGGTCCCGGCCGACTACCTGAAGGTCAATTCGGGCCTCGGCGAAATGCCGCCGAAGGCCGCGCTGCTGCTGCCCGTGACCAGCGACGGCGCCGTCAACGGCGTGGTCGAACTCGGCCTGCTGCACCCGCCGGGCGAGGAGGCGAACCAGTTGCTGGACCTCATCGCCGGCAACATCGGCAGCGCCGTCGCCGCCGTGCGCTACCGGGAGCAACTGCAGAACGTGCTGGCCGAGACGCAGCAGCTGAACGAGGAACTGCAGGTTCAGCAGGAGGAACTGCGCACGGCCAACGAAGAGCTGGAGGAGCAGTCCCGCGCCCTGCTTGCTGCGCAGGCGACGCTGGAGAACCAGCAGGCCGAGCTCGAGCAGACCAACAGCCAGCTGTCCGAGCGCACCGAGGCACTGGACCAGCGCAACCGCGCGCTCAGCCGGGCCCGGCGCGAGCTGGAGGAGCGCGCCGACGAATTGCAGCGGGCCAGCCGCTACAAGTCCGAGTTCCTCGCCAACATGTCGCACGAACTGCGCACGCCGCTCAACAGCGCGCTGATCCTGGCCAAGCTGCTGGGTGCCAACCCCAAGGGCAACCTCGATGCCGAACAGGTGAAGTTCGCCGAGTCGATCTACGCCTCGGGCAACGACCTGCTGGCGCTGATCAACGACGTCCTCGACATCGCCAAGGTCGAGGCCGGCAAGCTCGACGTGGTGGCCGAGGAGGTGGCGTTGTCGAAACTGGCGGCCGGGCTCGAGCGCGGCTTCACGCCGCTGGCCGCGCAGAAGCTGCTGGCTTTCCGGCTCACGCTGCAGCCGGACGCGCCCGCCACGCTGCGCACCGACAGCCTGCGCGTCGAGCAGATCCTGAGGAATCTGCTGTCGAACGCCATCAAATTCACCGAGCGCGGCGAAGTGGCGCTGGCGGTGTCGGGCCAGCCCGACGGCGGCGCGGCGTTCGCCGTGTCGGACACCGGCATCGGCATCGCGGCCGACCAGCAGGAGGTGATTTTCGAGGCCTTCCGGCAGGCCGACGGGACGACCAGCCGGCGCTTCGGCGGCACCGGACTGGGCCTGTCGATCTCGCGCGACCTCGCCCATCTGCTGGGTGGCAGCCTGGGCGTGCGCAGCGAGCCGGGGCACGGCAGCACCTTCACACTGGTGCTGCCGCCGCGGGCGCCGCAGCCGGCACCGCAGGGCGCCGCACCGGCGCCCGCCAGGACCCGGGCCCTGTTGCCCGCGCAGCCCGCCGCCGGGATGGCGGACGCACCGTCGGACCCGCCCCCTTCGAGCCTCGCGGCGCCTCGCTTTCCCGACGATCGCGCGCTGCCGCGCGATGCGGCGCGACGCGTGCTGGTGATCGAGGACGAGCCCCAGTTCGCCCACATCCTCTACGACCTCGCCCACGAGCTCGGCTACCGCTGCCTGGTCGCGCATGGCGCGGCCGACGGCTTCGCGCTCGCGACGCAGTTCGTGCCGGACGCGATCCTGCTCGACATGCGCCTTCCCGACAGCCCGGGCCTGGGCGTGTTGCAGCGGCTCAAGGACGATCCGCAGACCCGCCACATCCCGGTACACATCGTGTCGGCTGTCGACAGCGCCGAAGCCGCGCTGCACATGGGTGCCATCGGCTATGCGCGCAAGCCCACCTCGCGCGAGCAGCTGATGGAGGTGTTCCGCAAGTTCGACCAGCGGCTGACGCAGAAGCTGAAGTCGGTGCTGCTGGTGGAAGACGATGCCCTGCAGCGCGAGAGCGTGGTCAAGCTGATCGGCGACGACGATGTCTCGATCACCGCGGTCGAGTCGGGCCAGGAAGCGTTGGCGCTGCTGCGCAGCCGCGTGTTCGACTGCATGATCACCGATCTGCGGCTGTCGGACATGCAGGGCAGCGAGCTGCTCAAGCGCATGGCGCACGAGGAGATCGTGTCCTTCCCGCCGGTGATCGTCTACACCGGGCGCAACCTCACGCGCGACGAGGAGGCCGAGCTGCTGCGCTACTCGCGCTCGATCATCATCAAGGGCGCACGTTCACCGGAACGCCTGCTCGACGAGGTGACGCTGTTCCTGCACAAGGTCGAGGCCGACCTGTCGAGCGAACGCCAGAGCATGCTGAAGGCGGTGCGCGGCCGCGACCGCATCTTCGAAGGGCGCCGCATCCTGCTGGTGGACGACGACGTGCGCAACATCTTCGCGCTCACCAGCGCGCTGGAGCAGCGCGGCGCGGTGGTGGAGGTCGGCCGCAACGGCCGCGAGGCGCTCGACAAGCTCGACCAGGTGAGCGAGATCGACCTGGTCCTGATGGACACGATGATGCCGGAAATGGATGGCCTGGAAGCCACGCGGCGCCTGCGCCAGGACCCGCGCTTCGAGAAGCTGCCGGTGATCGCCGTCACGGCCAAGGCCATGAAGGATGACCAGGCGCAATGCCTGTCCGCCGGCGCCAACGACTACCTGGCCAAGCCGGTCGACCTCGATCGCCTCTTCTCGCTGCTGCGCGTGTGGTTGCCGAAGATGGAGCGCCTGTGACCCGGACACTGCATCCGCCGAGCGACATCGACATCGAGCTCAGGCTGTTGATGGAGGCGATCTACCTCAAGTACAGCTACGACTTCCGCGACTACACCGGCGCCTCGCAGAAGCGCCGCGTGCTGTATGCCCTGTCGCAGTTCCAGCTGCCCAGCATTTCCGCGCTGCAGGACCAGGTGCTGCGCGAGCCGGGCCTGTTCACGCAGCTGCTGCAGTACCTCACCATCCCGGTCAGCGAGATGTTCCGCGATCCGGTCTACTTCCTGGCGCTGCGCAAGCAGGTGGTGCCGCTGCTGCACACCTATGCCTCGCCGAAGATCTGGGTCGCCGGCTGCAGCACCGGCGAAGAGGTGTTCTCGCTGGCCATCCTGCTGCGCGAGGAGGGCTTGCTCGAGCGCACGCAGATCTACGCCACCGACATCAATCCCGCCTCGCTCGAAAAGGCTCGCCAGGGCATCTTTGCGCTCGACGCGCTGCGCCACTACACCGCGAATTACCAGCGCGCCGGCGGCATGCGCGCTTTTTCGGACTACTACACCGCGGCCTACGACGCGGCCCGCTTCGATCCCGCGCTGTGTGCCGGCGTGATATTTGCAGACCACAGCCTGGCCACCGACAGCGTGTTCGCCGAGACGCAGTTCGTGTCCTGCCGCAACGTGCTGATCTATTTCAATCGTCAGTTGCAGGATCGGGCGCTGGGCCTGTTCCATGAGTCGCTGTGCCATCGCGGATTTCTCGGCCTGGGCGCCAAGGAAAGCGTCGATTTCTCGGGCTATGCCGATCGCTTCGACGTGTTGGCGCCCGTCGAGCGCGTCTACCGGAAGTCCTCATGACACGCGCGCTGCCATCGGACCGAAAGATCGAAGCCGTGGTGATCGGCGCGTCGGCCGGTGGCGTCGATGCATTGATCGCGCTGCTCGCGGACCTCCCCGCGCGCTGGCGCCTGCCGGTGGTGGTGGTCATTCATCAGCCGGACGGGCACGACAGCCGGCTGGCCGAGGTGTTCCGGCAACGGCTGGCCGTCGCGGCCCAGGAAGCGCGCGACAAGGCCCCGGTGGCTGCCGGCACGGTGTATTTCGCGCCGCCCGGCTACCACCTGTCGATCGAGCGCGACCGCAGCTTCTCGCTGAGCTGCGAACCGCCGGTGCTGTTCTCCCGGCCGGCGATCGACCTGCTGATGGCGTCGGCGGCCGATGCCTACGG
>DASXKG010000398.1:0-2997 GCA_036496965.1 Variovorax sp. | reverse complement strand
GGCCAGGCCGTAGTGGGCGCCGCATTCCTCGAAGGCGCGGCGGGCGATCGCCAGCGCCTGCAGGCCGGGCTCGAAGGCGTCGGTGGCGCAGCAGCCCGCGGCCAGCACGTTGGCCACCACGCCGGTGCGAAAGGCATCGGCTTGGGGCCAGGATTTCAGCCAGGCCTCGCTGGCCGCCTTGGCCAGCATCGGCTGGTCGGACAAGGCGAAGTAGACGCAGCGGATCATCTCGACCATGCAGCGCACGCCCTCGTCGCCATCCTCGGCGCAGGCGCTTTCGAGCGCGCGCAGCTCCTGGTCGGCCTCGGCATGGCGGCGCGTGAGGACCAGCGACCAGGCATGGCCGGTGCGGATCTTCGGTCGGGCATGGATCAGGGCCTGCGGCAGCCGGCTCAGCCAGCCGAGCAAGGTGGCATGCTCGCCGCGGTGCTGCACCAGTTCCGCGGAAAACTCCGCCACCAGGTCGGCGGCGCGCTCGATGTCCTGGCCGGCGAAGGCATAGCGCACGGCCTCGTGCGGCAGCCGGCGCCGGTTGAACCAGTCGCTGGCGCGCAAGGCCACCGCGCGGCCGGCATCGCCGGCGCGCTGCCTGTTGCGCCCGCGCAGGTAGTCGGCAAACAGGTGGTGGTAGCGGAACCAGGTGCGCGAGCGGTCGAGGCCGGACAGGAACAGGTTGCGCGCCTGGATCTCGGCCAGCATGGCATGGCTGTCGCTGCGTTCGAGCACCTCGTCGCACAGTTCGGCGCAGAAGCGGTCCAGCCCGGCGGTGTCGAGCAGGAAGTCGCGCAGGTCGGGGCGCAGGCTGTCCAGCACCTGCTCGCCCAGGTAATCGGTGATGTCGCGGTCGGTGCCCGAGAAGTCGGTCAGGAAGGCGCCCCGGTCGTCGCTTTCGCGCAGCGCCAACGAGGCCAGTTGCAGCCCGGCGATCCAGCCTTCGGTGAGTTCGTGCAGCGTGCGCAGCTGGCTCTGCTCCAGCGGCGCGCCGCTGACCCGGCCGACGAAATCCGCCGCCTCGTCGATCCCGAGACCGAACTGCGAGGCCGTCAGCTCCAGCAGTTCGCCGCGCAGCCGCAGCTGGCTGAGCGGCAAGGGCAGCCGCGTGCGGCTGGCGATCACCAGGCCGACGGCGGGCGGCAGGTGCGCCACCAGCCATTCCAGCTTGCGATGCAGGCTCTCGTTGTGCAGCAGGTGGAAGTCGTCCAGCACCAGCAGCAGGCGCCGGTCGTGCGCCGACAGGTCGTGCAGCAGCGAGGCGACCAGCGCATCCGGCGAGGCCACGGTGCCCCCCTCGGTCTGCGCCAGCGCGCTACGGCCCAGGCGCGGATCGGCATGGCGCAGCGCGGCCGCCACATAGCGCACGAAATGCAGCGGGTCGTTGTCTTCCGCATCCAGGCTGAGCCAGGCGCAGGTGATGCCATGCGGCTCCAACTGGGAGACGAACTGCGCCAGTGCCGTGGTCTTGCCGTACCCGGCCGGTGCCGTGACGCTGACCACCCGGTGGGTCAGCCCGGCATGCAGCAGGCTCGACAGCCGCGAGCGCTCCAAGAGGCTGAGCGAGAGCTGCGGCGGCGCCAGCTTCGATTCGACCAGCACCGCCGTCGATGTCGTGACCTCGACCGACCTGCCCGCCGCGTGCGCCATGGCTGCTCCTTGCTGCTGCAATGAAGAAGAAGGGCGCCCAGTGTGCCTCATCCTTCCTTCCAGGCCAGCGTCCAGTGCACCGGCAGCGCGCCCAGCCGGGCCTCGGCCGCCCGCATGCGCTGCTCGCGATCCGGGCCGCCGGGCGGCGCCGCGCTGATGCGGGCCTGAAGGCCATGCTTGTCATGCGGCTCGACCGCCACGTCCACCTCGACCTCGCCGCAGGCCGCTTGCACCGCCTCGGTCAGGGCCTGGGCGATCGCCTGCTGGCGCAGCGCCGGCTTGAAGATCTTGTTGACCGCGGTGAGCGGCATCGCCTGCAGCACCACCACCTCGACCGGCACCGCCGCCCGTTCGGTGATCGCGCTGCGCGCATGGGCCAGCAGCTCGGCCGGCGCGCAGTCGAGCCCGCGGCGCAGGGTGACATAGGCCATCGGCAACTCGCCCGCATGGGCGTCGGGCTTGCCGACCGCCGCGGCCAGCTCGACCGCGGGATGGCGCATCAGGCCCTCCTCGATCATGGCCGGATCGATGTTGTGGCCGCCGCGGATGATCAGGTCCTTGGCCCGGCCGGTGAGCCAGAAATAGCCCTGCCCATCCTGCCGGCCGAGGTCGCCGGTGTTGAGCCAGCCGTCGGCCAGGCAGACGCCGCGGTTGTCCTTCTCGTTGACGTACCCCTGGAAGACGAAGGGCCCGCGCAGCAGGATGGTGCCGATCTCGTCCACCACCGCCTCGCGCGCGACCTCGCCGTCCGCGCCCAGTTGCGCCACCTTCATCTCCTGGTAGGGCAGCCTGAGGCCGATCGAGCCGATGGCGCGCCGGCCGTCGCGCGGATTGATCGAGCTCACGCAGGTGGCCTCGGTCATGCCGTAGCCTTCGAGCAGCTTCATTCCGGTGGCCGCCTCGAAGCGCTGGAACAGCTCGGGCGCCAGCGGCGCCGCGCCGCAGATCGCGAAGCGCAGCGACTTGATGTCGGCATCGCCGCGCGGCACGTTGAGCAAGGCCGACAGCACGGTCGGCACGGCGCTGAAGAAAGTGGCCCGATAGCGCTCGACCGAGCGCCAGAAGCCGGCGATGGTGCGCGGGTCGCGGTAGCCGGCGGTCGACAGCACCACCACGTGGGCGCCGACGCCGAAGGGCGCCAGGCCGGTGATCATCATCGCGTTCGAATGGAACAGCGGCAGGCCGCACAGCAGCGTGTCTTCGGGCCCGATGTCGGTCACCGTCGTCAGCGACCAGGCGTTGGCTGCCTCGTTGAAATGGGTCCGGCGCGCCAGCTTCGGCGTGCCGGTGGTGCCGCCGGTATGGAAGTAGGAGGCGATGTCCTGGCCCTCGGCCGGCGCCGCCTGCAGCAGGGCG
>DASXKG010000397.1:0-5689 GCA_036496965.1 Variovorax sp. | reverse complement strand
GCATGGAGGATCAGGTTTTAACTTGAATTGCAGCTTTCGCGCTGCAAGCCCAGCCCCACTGTAGGCGTAGGCCGACCGGCTGATGACCCGCGCGGCACAAAGTGTTACATTGCTGGGTGTTGCCGCAACGCGCCCGGGCGTATGCGCTCCTCTCAGAGGAACATGCCGCCCGAGATTTCGATGCGCTGGCCGCTGATCCAGCAGTTGCCGGGCAGCAACAGCGCGGAGATCGCACGCCGATGTCGTGCGGCCGGCCGGCGCGAACGCACCGCCGCGGCGGTGTAACTCGTGTAACGCGTTCGCACTTTGCGCAACGCTTTCATAGCCGCGTGATCGCACCTCGTCGCGGCACAAAAACAATGGTCCGGGCATGGAATGACAATTGCGTGGTCACGCGATGCGCAACTTTTCAAGGAGGCGCGCCATGGGGTGGTTGTTCGGATGGCTGCTGTTCGGGATCCTGGCAGCCAATCAGATCGCGGGTCTGCCCAGCACGGGGGACCGGCAGGGGCCGATCCTGCTCGTCATCCTGTGCACGCTGCTGGCGATCGGCAGCCTGCTGGCGCTGACGGTCAGTGCCGCGCGCAACGGCAGGCGCACGGAGCTCACGTTGCTGTCGGTCATCAGCCTGGGCGGCCTGGCGGCCGTGCTCTGGGTGATGCGTCATGGCAGAGACGACGCGCAGTGGCTCGCCATGCTGGTGGCGGCCGAGGCTTTCTTCTTCTCCTCCTTCTGCACCGCGCTGGTGGGCATGGTGTTTTCATGGCGGGTGCGCCGTCGCCGCAAGAAGCTGCGGCGCGAGCTGCAGAGTCGGGCCGACCACCGCGCGCGGCTTGACCGGATGGGCATGCCCATCAATCCGATCTTCAAGGCCATGGGCCTGCACCCCGAGGAAGATCCCTGGCCCGAGAAGCGGGGATCCGACGAGCGCTGAGGGGCGGGCGTGGTGGCGCCGGCCGCGCTACGGCTGCGCGCTCAGCCTTTGTTCCACTCCGGCATGAGCGCGTTCGACGGCAACTTCTCGTCGATCAGCTTGCGCGCGGTCTCGACGCCGGCCACCGGCAGCAGCTTGGGGTCGAGCAGGCCGACCTGCACCAGCACGCTGGCCTGGTCCCAGTAGATGTGCTCGTGGTAGAGCTTGTCGCCGCGGAACTTGATGACCGCCAGCAGCGGCACCTCGACCTTCTTGCCGGTCGGCTTGACGCCGGGCAGCATCCAGGGGATCTCGGTGGTGTGCGTGAAATGGAAGAGCATTTCGTCGACCACCTGCGTCGCGCCGACGGTGCGCGAGATGGGCGTGAGTCCGGTGTCGGGCGGATTGCTGTTGACGAAGTGCTTCGAATAGAAGCGGTGCAGCTCCTTGTAGCCGACCCCGCCGGTCATGGTCGGGATGTGGTTGACGTAGGGCTCGGCCACCATCGTGCCCATGGTGTCGTCGACATTGCGTGTGCCGAACTCGTACTCGCAATGCTTGTCCCACAGCGCCGACAGGTCGTAGTGCGGGCCCATCGCAGACTTGAGCGCACCGATGGTGCGTTCATGGGCCATCAACGCCGAGGGCTTGTGGAAGTGCTCGCCGCCGAGGCGGGCGAAGGCGTGGTCCATGCCGGGGTAGACGTAGAGCGTGACCTCGGCATGGCCTTGCAGCGTCTTCACGATCAAGTCGCGCGCCTCGGGCGGACAGAACTTGTCGAGCTCGGCAATGTGCAGCACCAGCGGCTTGCTGATCTTGTCGGCCTCGCCGAGCGCGCCGTCGATGCCCACGCCGTAGTAGCCCACCGAGACGTCGGCATCGGTGCGGCAGGCCGCGAGGTAGGCCAGCTTGCCGCCGAGGCAGAAGCCCAGCACGCCGACCTTGCCCGTCACTTCGGCGCGGCCGCGCAGCGTGGTGATGGCGGTCTGGATATCTTCCATGCCCTTGGCCTCGTTGAAGCCCTGGAAGAAGCCGAAGGCACGCTGCCAGTCGGCTTCGGTGTAGCCGAGTTCGACATTGGGTTCCTGGCGCCAGAAGATGTCGGGCACCAGCACCACGTAGCCTTCTTCGGCGTAGTAGTCGGCCACCTCGCGCATGGTGCTGTTGATGCCGAAGATCTCCTGCGCGAGCACCAGGCCCGGGCCGCTGCCCGAGCGCGGCAGCGCGAGATAGCCGCGAAAGCTGCCGCTGCCGTCGCCGGCCTTCATGTCGATGTACTGACCTGCCATGGGGAATCTCCGGGTGGGTGGTTGAGGGGCCGTCGCGCTGGCCCCGGCAAAACTTTACGCCCAGATAGTTTAGGCGTAAAGTAGTTCGGCTGGCGCGATAGCTGCTCGCGAAAATGCTGCCACTGGCCCATAGATTAACGCGAATGTTCCGATCGAGATGAACCGCACCATGGCCTGCGCCTCGGCTTCCGTCCGAGCCCGTTTTCCAACCCGTAGAAAAAAGGAATTGCCATGTCCGAATTCGATCGCCGTCGTTTCATCCAGGCCGGGGCAGGGGTCGCGCTGGGTGCCGGTCCGCTGGCCGGGTTGCTGCAGGGCGGCGCCGAGGCGGCCCAGGCCGACTCGCTCACCATCGCCTACAACGTCGGTTTGCCGAGCTGGGACCCGACGACCGGCCCCTCGGCGGTGAATCCGGCGCTGCAGGGCGTGTGGAAGGCGGTGTTCGACCAGTACATCGACCAGGCCGCCGACCTGTCTTTCAAGCCGGGGCTGATCAGCAAGTGGGGCTGGAACGCCGACAAGACCCAGATCGAGATCGAGCTGCGGCCGGGCGCCCTGTGGCACGACGGCACGCCGGTCACGCCGGCCGACGTGGTGTGGAACCTGAAGCGCGCCGGCGATCCCAAGTCGGGCAATCCGGTGGCCGGCATCATCTGGTCCAGCGTCGACAACTTCCAGGTCCAGGGCAACAAGATGACTGCCGATGTGAAGCAGTACGTGGCCGACTATTTCAAGTGGATGGCCTTCCTGACCGGCTTCATGATCCCGCAGGCCTACTACGAGAAGGTCGGCGCGGCCGGCTTCGAGAAGCAGCCGATCGGATCGGGCCCCTACGTGATCGACGAGTTCGTGCAGGGCTCCTACGTGCGGCTGAAGGCTTTCGACAAGTACTGGGGTCCGAAGCCGGCCTTCAAGACGGTGACGATCAAGTTCGTCACCGACCCGAGCGCGCGGGTGGCGGAAATCGAGAGCGGCAAGTCCGACATCACGTTGGCCGTGCCATTCGAGGAATTCGATCGCCTGAAGAAGCTGCCGGCGCTCAGCGGCGTGAGTTCGCCGATCACCGACATCGCGATGCTGTTCATCACCAACGTCGAGCCGATGACCGACGACAACGTGCGCCAGGCGGCGGTGCATGCGGTGGACAAGCAGGCCATCGTCAAGCGGCTCTTGCGCGGCTACGGCGTGGTGGTCGACACCATGCAGGCGCCGCAGTACGAGGCCTTCGACCCGAGCATCAAGGTCAAGTACGACCCGGAACTGGCCAAGCAGCTGCTGGCCAAGTCGGGCTACAGCGTCGACAAGCCGGTCAAGTTCAAGGTCCAGACCACGC
Organism: Variovorax sp.; assembly: GCA_036496965.1. Taxonomy (GTDB): domain Bacteria; phylum Pseudomonadota; class Gammaproteobacteria; order Burkholderiales; family Burkholderiaceae_C; genus Variovorax. The sequence goes on along the minus strand of DASXKG010000397.1, from coordinate 2,154 downwards.
GCGGCTACCTGCCCAAGGACTACGAGACCGTCCAGGCCATCGTCGGCATGTGGCGCAAGGTCGGCATCGAGGCCGAGATCGAGGTCTACGAGATCGCCAAGCACTTCGAGCTGCGCCTGTCGCACAACCTGGCACCGATGGCCTTCTACGACTGGGGCGACGCCATCGGCGACCCCAACGACTCGACCGGCTTCTCGATGTTCGGCCCCAGCCCGCATTCGGCCTGGAAGTCGAAGGAGCTCGACGCCATGATCGGCCCGCTGTGGGGCGAGAAGGACGAGGCCAAGCGCATCGCCGGCTGGAAGAAGGTCGACCGGTACATCGCCGACAACGCGCTCTTGCTGCCGCTCTACCAGCAGGTGCAGACCATCGTCTTCAAGAAGAACCTGGCGGTCAAGCCGCACCTGGCGGGCTACCTGCTCGCCCAATCCATCGGGCCGGCCAAGGGCTGATGGGCGACCCGCTGGCAGGCGACGCGCGCGGGCGGCAGCGGCGATGGCGTTGAGACGGCTGCTGTGGGCGCTGCCCACGCTGTTCGGCGTACTGGTGGTGGTTTTCGTGCTGCTGCGCGTGGCGCCGGGCGATCCGATCGCGATGATGATCGGCCCGGGCGCCACGCCGGCCGACATCCAGGCGCTGCGCGCGCTGTACGGCTTCGACCGCAGCCTGCCGGCGCAGTTCTTCATCTACCTGGGCCAGGCGGCGGCCGGCCATTTCGGCCGCTCGATCAGCCTCAAGCAGGACGTGCTGGCGCTGATCCTGGCACATCTTCCGCTCACGCTGGAGCTGTCGATCCTGGCGCTGCTGCTGGCGGTGCTGATCGGCGGCGCCGCGGCGCTGGCGGCCGTGACCTGGCGCGGCCGCTGGGTCGAGCGCGGCATCGATGTCGCCACCGGCTTCGTGACCGCGATTCCCGACTTCCTCTGGGGACTGGCGGGCATCCTGTTTCTGGGCGTGTTGCTGCCGGTGCTTCCCGTGTTCGGCCTGCTCGATGCCGACCTGCGCTTCGAACCCGCGAGCGGCTTCATGCTGGCCGAGAGCCTGTTGCGCGGGCGCCTCGACGTCTTCGGCTCGGCGCTCTATCACATGGTGTGGCCGGCGCTGTCGCTGGCGCTGCCGCTGGCGGCGATGGTCGCGCGGGTGCTCAAGGCTTCGCTGCTCGAGGTGCTGGCGCAGGACTACATCCTGATCGCGCGCGTGAAGGGCTTCAGTCCCTGGCAGGTGCTGTGGCGCGAGGCGCTGCGCAACGCGCTCGGGCCGGCGCTGACCCTGACCGGCGTGCAGTTCACCTTCCTGATCGGCGGCACGGTGCTGATCGAGCGGCTGTTCGGCCTGCCCGGACTCGGCAACATGGCGATCGACGCAGTGATCAACCGCGACCTGCCCTTGATCCAGGGCATCGTGCTGACCTTCGCGCTGCTGTTCATCGCGGTCAACCTGGCGGTCGACCTGCTCAACACCTGGCTGAATCCGAAGCTTCGCAAATGACGCTGCCGCATCTCCAGAAGCGGGTCTGGTTCGGCGCAGTGGTGATCGGCCTGGTGCTGGTCTGCGCGATCTTCGCGCGCTGGATCGCGCCGCACGATCCGCTGGACCAGGACCTGATGTCCGCCAGCCTGCCGCCGGCCTGGAGCACGGATGGCGACCCGGCGCATCTGTTCGGCACCGACAGCCTGGGCCGCGACATCCTCTCGCGGCTGATCTGGGGCGCCCGGCCGGCGATGATCGTCGCCTTTGCCGGCGCCGCGCTGGCGGCGCTGGCGGGCACCGCGCTCGGCCTGTGGGCCGGCTTTCACGGCGGCTGGGTCGACACGGTCATCTCGCGGCTGGTCGACATCTGGATGTCCTTTCCGGCCGTGCTGCTGTCGATCGTGTTGGTCGCGGTGGTCGGCACCGGATTGAGCTCGGTGGTGCTGGCCATCGCGGTGATCGACTGGACGCGTTTTTGTCGCGTGGTGCGCGCCGAGACCCAGGTGCAGGCCAGCCTCGACTACGTCACCTCGGCGCGCACCATCGGCCAGACGCGCAGCGCGACGCTGTGGCGCGAGGTGCTGCCGAACGTGGTGCCGCTGCTGCTGACGCTGTTCACGCTGGAGATGGGCATCGCGGTGGTGGTCGAGGCGATCCTCTCCTTCGTCGGTCTCTCGGTGTCCA
>DASXKG010000396.1:0-3762 GCA_036496965.1 Variovorax sp. | reverse complement strand
GCCCTTCGGCAAGCCCGCTGCGACGAACCCGGCGCGCAAGGGCCGTTGACGCGCGCGTTGCGGCCGGCTGCCGGCCACAGGCCTAGGCCGGCGCGAGCGTGAGCAGCGGCAGGTCGCGCTCCAAGGCGATGGCATCGAGTTCGCTGCGCGTGCGGGCGGCCATCCAGCTCGCCACCGCTTCATGGGTGGCGGCCGACCCCATGTCGCGCGAGGCGATGCCCGCCGCTTCGCACAGCCGCAGCGCGAAATGCGGCTCCAGCGCAGCCACCGCCACGCGCCCGTCGGCGCAAGGGTAGACGCGATAGCCTGCGTGCGCGCCGCCGACCGTACCCGAGGACCGGGTCAGGCCCCAGGTGCGCGGCAGTGCCAGCCAGTCGGCAGCCGCGTTGAGCGCAACTTCGATATAGACGCCTGCGGCCTGCGTGGCCCGGGCGTGCAGCGCTGCCTTCAACACCGCCTCGCTGGCCAGCAGGGCACCAGCCATGTCGGCATACAGCGTGGGCGGCAATGCGATGCCGGTGATCAGGCCGCTTTCGGCGAGGTAGGTAAGGTCATGGCCCGGCTCCTCGGCGCGCGCGCCGGGCGCGCCGACGATCGCCACCTGCGACAGGTGGGGATGCCGCGCCTGCAGCGTTTCCCGATCCAGGCCGAGCTTGGCGAGCGCCGAGGGCCTGAAGGAGGTCAGCAGAACGTCGCTCGCCTGCAGCGCGCGCTGCAGATGCTTCTGCCCGGACTCGGTCTTGAGGTCCGCGGTCTCCACCGACACGCCTTCGTGCAACTCGGCATAGGCGGCACGGTTGTAGTGGTGCATCGGGTCGCCCGAGGGCGGTTCGAGCTTGGTGCAGCTCGCGCCCATGGCGCGGCAGCGCAGCAGCGCGGCCGGTCCGGGCAGATTGAGCGCCAGGCTCAGCACGCGCACGCCTGAGAGGGGCGCGAAGGCGGAAGGGGCAGGGGTCGGCATGGGACGGCGTCCTCGAAACGGAATCTGCGCCGAGCTTAGCGCCTTGCCGGAAGCGATCTACGATGGGGGTTGCATCCATCCACATCGCAAGGAGACCTCCATGTTTCGAACCGATCTCATGACCGGCCAGCGCATTCTCGTCACGGGAGGAGGCACCGGCCTCGGACGGGCGATGGCCGAACGCTTCCTGGGCCTGGGCGCCGACGTCGCCATCTGCGGCCGCCGGTTGGTCGTCTGCGAAGAGACCGCGGCCGAATGGCGCAAGGAATTTCCCGAGCGGCGCATCGATGCCTTCGGCGTCGACATCCGCAACGCGCAAGCCGTGGACGAGATGGTCGAGAGCCTGTGGCAGTCGGGCGGGCTGAGCGGCCTCGTCAACAACGCGGCCGGCAATTTCGTCTCGCCGACCGAGGCGCTCTCGCCGCGGGCCTTCGATGCGGTGGCCAACATCGTCTTTCACGGCAGCTTCTACGTCACGCAGGCCGTGGGCAAGCGCTGGGTGGCCGAGGCCAAGGAAGGCAAGTGGAAGGCGGGCGATCCCTGTCGCAGCGTGATGAGCATCATCGTCACCTGGGTCGACAACGGCAGCCCCTACGTCGTGCCATCGGCGATGAGCAAGGCCGGCATCGAGGTGATGACCAAGTCGCTGGCCATCGAGTGGGCTCGTTTCGGCATCCGGCTGAACGCGGTCGGGCCGGGCGAGATCCCGACCGAGGGCATGAGCAAGCGCCTGAATCCGGGCGAGGAGCCCGGCGCGCGCAGCAAGGCCGGCAATCCGATGGCGCGCACCGGCCAGATGAGCGAGTTGCAGAACCTCGCCGCGTTCCTGATGGCGCGCGGCCAGTGTGACTGGCTGACCGGCCAGAGCATCATGATGGATGGCGCCAACGCGTTGGCCACCGGCGGCAACTTCTACGAATTGCGCCAGTGGAGCGACGCCGACTGGCTGGCCGCGCGCGAGCGCATCGAGGCCCAGAACCAGAAGGACAAGGCGCAGCGCTGAAGCTGCAGGACGCCCGGCCCCCAGGGCGCGGCTATGGCGCGATATCGGCGCCGCGTTCGGCCAGCAAGGCGCGCAGGAACGAGCGATGGCAGCGCGACTCGTTCTCGCAATAGCAGCCGATCGACATCGCAGTGCGATGCGACAGCGCTGCCAGCAGGTCGAGGCTGCGGCTGGCGTCGGGCTGGGCCATCTCGCGCCGGAACATGCGGCCGAAGGCGGCCCATCGGGCCGGCTGGTCCTCCGCCTGGGCCGCCTGGGCGAGCTTCATCGCCTCGACCGAGGGCGCCAGGTTCGGATACCACAGGTCGTACCAGTCCTGCGTTGCGAACTCGCTCTTCGGAACGCCGCGCGGCGGCCGGCGCACGGTGCCGATGCGCAGGCCCTCGTCGGGTGCGCGTTCGCTGCCGAGGCGAACGATGCGGATGGCCATGGAGTCTCCTTCGGTTGTCTTGGCGACACCGCGATCATCGCCGAGCGCCGATACTGGCGGCCCAGCTCGGAGACAAGCACCATGAACGACCGGATCGAATCCATCCGCCACGCCGACGGCGTGGTCGAACTCCAGCTGTCGCGCGCCGACAAGATGAACGCGCTGGACCCGGCCATGTTCGACGCGCTGATCGATGCCGGCACCCGCCTGCGCGACGACGCCCAGGTGCGCGCGGTGGTGCTCGCCGGGCGCGGCAAGGCCTTCTGCGCCGGACTCGACATGCAGTCCTTTGCCCGCATGGGCCAGGGCGCGGCCAGCCAGGCGCTGGGCCAGGGCGGCGCCGGCCATGAGCTCACCGCGCGCACGCACGGCATCGCCAACGCCGCGCAGCAGGTCGCGCTGGTGTGGCGCGAGGTGCCGGTGCCGGTCATCGCCGCGGTCCACGGCGTGGCTTTCGGCGGCGGCCTGCAGGTGGCGCTGGGCGCCGACCTGCGACTGGTCGCGCCGGGCACGCGGATGTCGGTCATGGAAATCAAATGGGGCCTGGTGCCGGACATGGGCGGCATGGTGCTGATGCGCGAACTGGCGCGCAACGATGTGGTGCGCGAACTCACCTTCACCGGCCGCGTCTTCACGGGCGAGGAGGCCGTCGCCTTCGGTCTCGCGACCCGCCTGTCGGCCGATCCGCTGGCCGAGGCGCTGCAGATGGCGCACGAGATCGCGCAGAAGAGTCCCGACGCGATCCGTGCCGGCAAGCGCCTGCTCAATGCCGCCATGGGCCACAGCGCCGCCGAGATGCTGCTGGCCGAATCGGTGGAGCAGAAAGCCCTGATCGGCAGCGCCAACCAGATGGAAGCGGTGCGCGCCAACATGGAGGGCCGGGCGCCGCGCTTCGGAGACCCGCTGACGCCGCGCTGACCTCTTCGTTCGGCGCACACGGCATACTCGGCGGATGCCAATGAGCCTTCTCCATCGCCTGGCTGCGCAAGAGCTGCCGATTGCCGTCGCCGGCGGCGAGCGGGTCGACGCCCTGCGCGTGCTGAGCCTGGCCGGCCATGTGAAGGCGACGATCCCCAAGCCGGTGCGTACCCTGGATGGCTACGAGCAGCCGCCGGCCACCGTGACCGAGATCACCGCCCTGGGGCGCAGCATGCTGAAGCGATTTCCGCTCCAGAGGCGATAGTCGGGACGAAAAAACGGCCCGCGAAGGCAGGCCGTTTCCTTGTGCGGCCCGATCGAAGCGGGCCGTTCCTTTTGGCGCGTCGGCCCCCGTCTTCAGGGCACGTTGGAGGTCGTGATCTGGAACGGTGCGCCCGGCACCGCCATGCTGCCCCCGTACTCGATGCCGATGGAGCCGGTCGGCTGCAC